>CANRSQ010000032.1 GCA_947642475.1 uncultured Mycoplasmatota bacterium | reverse complement strand
CATATAAAAATCTACACGCTTTTTATTTCGTGTAGATTTTCTTCGAGTCAGTTCTAGTAATATTTTAGAAAGATAACCTCATTTACACTAAATTTTACACAAAAAAGATATTCATAAAATACCTTTTATAACTCATTTATATTTTTATCATAATATTCTTCGGGATTAACATAACCACCATTGATCTTAAGTTCGAAAACAAAATGATTACCTAAATCTTTGTTCATATTTGAAGTTCCACTCTTACCAATAATGTCACCTTGTTTAACTGCATCATCCTTTTTAACACTAACATCAGTTAAAGTTTGATAAACAATAACAACTTTATCAGAAGCTTGGATTTCCACAATATTACCTAATAATTTGTCCTCTTTCACACTAGTTACAGTACCATCCAAAACACTAACAACATCAAAAGCATCCTTAGGGCCACCATAAGCTACACCATTGTTTTGAATATAAGTTTGTTCATAATTAATAATAGATTTTTCCTGTTCCTCTTCAGAACCCTTATAATCATAAAAATTTTGAACAATCTTAACAGTTTCATCAATGTAAGGTCGCATAATTACAGATTCAGTATTAACAACAGGCATATCATCACTACCAAATAGCCTAGAAACATACTGCATGTCATCATCTTTATTTTTAGAAGTATCTAATTCCTTTTGATTAGAAAAAGAAATCAAATAAACAGTCCCTAATAATAAAGCAATAGCCCCCGTGTAAAGACCATAAACTACCGGTTTTTTTAATTTTACTTTCTTCATATTTTCACCTCTATTAACAGTGTGAACACAAAAAGTAAAATTATACTAATTTTTTTTAATTTCTATATTTTGATAATAATGTTTCAAAATTTTATCATAAGTATAACCCTCTTTAGCCATACCAAGCGCACCATATTGACTCATTCCAACACCATGACCAAAACCTTTAGTTGTAATTGTCACTTTTTTATCATTTTGAACCAAACTAAAATAATTAGAACGTAACTTTAACTTCGTCGCCACATCACGTCCATTAAAATCTACTCCATTAATTTTAAGTTTTTTTATACGTCCCGTACCAGTAGTTTCTAAAACCTCATATGTGATTTTATCATTGTATTCCAAACCCAATTTAGAATAAAAATCAGTAAGTTCAAAAGTACTAGTATCTTCAAATACCGGTGAAGCCTCATCCCAAGTACTAGACACACTTCTTAAATAAGGAACAGCCGAAGAAAAAACATCCTCACTATTTTCAGTTTGACCAGTACTCGTAGAAAAAAACAAAGCCTCAACAACCTCACCATTATAACTTAAATATTCTCCTTTAGTTTCAGTAACAGCCTTTTTAATTTTATTAACATTAGTGGCATACTTATCCTTCCACTTTTTCTTCAAATCATCATCAGTTAAATAAACTTGATTATCCACAGTATTAACTACATCATAATCTTTATCTTCATTTTTAGAAACCTGAACTAAAACATAACTTCTAGATGCCACGGCCTGTGCTTTTAAAGCCTCAAGTTCAAAACTAACCGGCATTTCTCCAGCCAAAACACCCTTAATATATTCTTCAAAAGGAACATTCATTATTTCATTAGTACTCGCATTTTTAACTCTTATTACTTCATTAGAAACATAATGAAACTTAATCTCATCAGTTTTCACAAACATATTTACCACAAAAAAAGGAATAAATACTACAAGCAAAGTAATTAAGAGTATTTTTTTCATAGTAAACTTCCTTTCTAAAAAATATTTGCATAACCTAAAAAATCATACATGAAATTTACTACTAAATATGATAAAGAAACACTTATCATTAAATATAATACTCTAGATGCGTAATATTTATTCTTTTTAAATACATCATTAATGTTAATACTATCAAGTGCCCAAATAGAAACAAAAGTAAAAATTATATATAAAATTGCTTTTAATAACATAATTAACCTCTATTATCAAGCATTTCAATACGTTTTTTATGACGTTCTAAACCAGTAAAATTAGTTTTTAAATATGCATCAACAATATCCTTAGCTCTAAACACCGGCATATTTCCAGCAATAGCAATTACATTTGCATCATTGTCTTTTCTAGCATATTTAGTTTCCTTAACATTATCTACTTTTGCACATCTAACACCCTTAATTTTATTACAAGCAATACTAATTCCAATACCACTTCCGCATATTGCGATCCCTTTTTCCACCTCATAATCAGCAACAGCTTCACCTAATCTAAATCCGAATCTAGGATAATCAACACTATTTTTATTATCGGTACCAAAATCAACAACAGTATATCCCTTTTTTACTAAATATTTTGTAAGTTTTTGTTTCAATTTATATCCCCGATGATCACAAGCAATACCAATTGCCTTTTCCCTTGGAATGCTCATTCCAATAATAGTTTTTTCCTGATACTCATTTTTTACTATACTTGCAAGATCATAATCTACTTCTTCATCCGCTTCATCTATAAAATCAGGTTCCTCTTTTAATTCAAATTTCCCGCCTTTAAATTCTTTACTATTCTTATGTTCATGTAAAGTCTTCTCAAATTTATCAATAGCTTCATCAAAAGATTTTACTTGTTTTTTCTTATCATCATTAACTTTAATATCTTCAACATTAAATCTTTTTGTTTTTTCTAAATCACTCATTTTAACCCTCCTATCTTCCCTACCATTTCATTATAACATCAAAATATGAAAATTAAAAGAAAAGAAAAACACCAAATGGTGTTTTAAAATTACAATTATTTTACGAAAGGTAATAAAGCCATAAATCTAGCTTTTTTAACTTCGTTTGCAATATGTCTTTGGTGTTTAGAACAAGCACCAGTAATTCTTCTAGGTAAAATTTTACCTTTATCTGCACTAACATATTTTTTTACTATATCAGGATCTTTATAATCAACTGATTTGCCAGCACACATTTGACATATCTTTTTCTTTTTTCTATAAAAATCTGCCATTATTATCCTCCTTTTAGTCTAAGAAATTATCATCGATAGATACATTATCACCAAAATCTGCAAAAGGATCTTCATCTACACTAACATTATTTGCAGGCGCAGCACTTTCATAAGGCGCAGGAGCATCTTGATAATCATAAGGTGTTGGTTCATTTCTTCTAGCTTCTGCTTGTTTTCTGGTGTCCAAAAATTGAACATTATCAGCGGCTACATCAGTAGTATATCTCTTAGTTCCATCTTGAGCAGTATAACTTCCTGTTTGAATTCTACCTTCAACAGAAACTTGACTACCCTTATCTAAATAATTACAAACGTTTTCTGCTTGTCTTCTCCAAACAACAACATTTATAAAATCTGTTTCTCTTTCACCTTGAGCATTACTAAACGTTCTATTAACAGCTACAGTAAAGCGTGCATAAGGTGTATTAGAACCAGTATATCTTAATTCTGGTTTTGCAGTTAATCTACCAACTAAACATACTCTATTCATAAATAGTACCTCTCTTATTAGTCTTCTTCTCTTGTAATTAAGTGACGAATTACATCTTTACTGATAAGTGCTAAACGATCAAATTCTTTGATAGCAGCATCATCATTAGCTTCAATGTTATAAACATAGTAATAACCACTCTTGAAATCATTAATTTCATAAGCTAATTCTCTTTGTCCCATGTCTTTTTCGTTAACAATTTTCGCACCATTATTAGTTAAGATAGCACCAAAATCTTTAATAGTTTTTTTAACTTCATCTTCTCCTAATGTTGGTTTAACGATAAACATGATTTCATATTTTCTCATCTTTACACCTCCTTATGGTCTATTTGGCTTCCAAAGAAGCAAGGAGTAAATTAATACTCGCATTAGATTATAACAGATTTTTTCACTTTTGTAAATAAAACCTATTATTTAAAATATATTAAAAAGAAAAAAAACTATGTATAAACATAGTTAAAATCAAAACAGCTAACAATACCCCAAAAAAAAGAAATATAATAATAAATAATAAAAGTATAATTCGAATAAAAATATGAGATAAAAAGGTATTGTTAGTGAGGTCATAGACCCCACTAGAATAACCTTATTATCCTAGTGGAACCTACGATCACCAATGTTTTAAATACATAAATCCATTGTCATTAAAAGCATTACACATAATACTAACTTTATTATTATCTTATTTTTGCTTTTTATACCATTATTATAAACAAAAAACATTCATTTGGCAACAATTTTAAACAATTTTTCTTCTTTTATACTTTATTTTAAATAAACCCAAATTCCACCAGTAACCTAATAACCAAGTCAACCAAAAATAATAAACACATTACAATTGTTAACCACAATGGTATTTTTTTTATAAACTTACCTAAAAAAGGATTAATGACATAAATAAATACAAGACTCAATACACTCCAAATAAGCGCGAATTCTAAACACACATATTTACCCAAATTAAATTTAGAATCAGAATAGTCCCAAAAAGAAAAGCCAAATATTAACTCAATTAAAACACCACCAAGCCATTCCAAAGCACTCAAAACAATCATTAAAATAAATACAACAATAATTGTTTCAATCCATCTAGGTAAATGTAAATTTTTAAATAATTTTTCAGAAATAATAATTATAAATACTGAAGCGATACCATAAATAGGCGTCCAAGGCCCATATAAAATTCCACTTTCAATATCTTCAGCCCCAATAACAAAACCAAATATCATTTCTAATATATAACCTAAAATAGAATAAACAAAAAAACAATTTAATAAATACATATAAATCACCAATATTAATATGTACTTATAAATTGTTTTTAAACATTAAATCTAAAATAACAAATATCTCCATCTTGCATTACATATTCTTTACCTTCAAGACGCATTTTGCCAGCTTCCTTAACCTTAAGTTCTGATCCATAATTTTCTAAATCATCAAAACTCATAATCTCAGCTTTGATAAAACCTTTTTCAAAATCAGTATGAATAATCCCCGCACACTGTGGTGCCTTCATCCCATTTTTAAAAGTCCAAGCCTTAACCTCATCAGGTCCAGCAGTTAAGAAAGTAGATAATCCCAATAAAGAATAAGATTGCTTAATAAGTTTATCAAGACCGCTCTCAGTAATGCCCATTTCACTTAAAAATTCAATTCTTTCATCATCCTCAAGCTCCGCAAGTTCAGCCTCTATTTTAGCGCATATTACCACAACAGAAGCACCCTCTTTTTCAGCATATTCCCTTAAAACCTTAACATGCTCATTTTCGCTTGTTACCTCGTCTTCATTCACATTCGCAACATAAATAATAGGTTTAATTGTCAAAAAATTAAAAGCTTTAAGCATTTTATATTCATCATCACTAAACTCTAAACTACGAACAGGCTTATTGGAAAGTAAAGTTTCCCTTACTCTTTCCAATAATTCAGCCTCTGCCATGGCCTCTTTATCATTAGAAAGTCTCGCTTTTTTTCCCATTCGACCTAACCTATTTTCAACAACTTCTAAATCAGCCAAAATAAGTTCTAAATTAATAATTTCAACATCTCTAATAGGATCCACGCTACCAGTAACATGAGTAATATTAGAATTTTCAAAACATCTAACAACCTCACAAATCGCATCAACTTCACGAATGTGAGATAAAAATTTATTACCCAAACCTTCACCCTTAGAAGCACCAGCAACCAATCCTGCAATATCAGTAAATTCAAAAGTAGCTGAAATAGTTTTCTTAGGTTTATATAAATCAGTTAAAAAATCTACCCTCTTATCAGGCACAATAACCATTCCAACATTAGGCTCAATAGTCGCGAAAGGATAATTAGCCGCTAAAATATTTTGCTTTGTAATCGCATTAAATAAAGTCGATTTCCCTACATTAGGTAAACCAACAATTCCTGCAGTTAAACTCATATAAATCACCAATACATATTTTACCAAATCACAAAAATAAAGTCCACCCAAAAAGAAAAAAAGACAGTACAAAGTACCATCTTACATCGTTGGATAAGTATCTGGTCCAATTGGAAGACCAATAATAAACCATCCTATCAAAATTACAACCCATACAATCATACATAAAAGTAAAGTTGGAAGTAATTTTCTTAAAGTTCCAAATATCGTAATTTTAACACTTTCTTTGCCATTATATTTTTCAAGTAAAGCAAGCATAACAATAAAATAAACAAAGAATGGTGTAAAACCTTTACCAACGCTATCAGCAGCCTTAAATATAAATTGAGTAAAATCTGGCGTAATATTAGCCTTCATTAATAAAGGCACTAAAATAGGTGAAGCAATTGTCCACTTAGTAACCGTATCTGGAATCAGTAAAGACATCAGAATAATTACAAAGAACATTAGAAGCACAAGAGGTAAACCAGTTAATTCCAAATTACCCATAAATGAAATTAACCACGCACCAACAACTTGACCTAAGTTAGTAAATGTTAAAATACTAAACATTAAAGATGCAAAGAACATCAAAATAAATATATAACCTAAATCATCAAATTCCTTTGATAATCCTACACTATAATCATTTGTGTTATTAATATTTTTAGAAATAGCTCCATATATAGCAGAACACACCATTAACATAATTAAAACCATAAAGATAAATGCATCACCGAATGGTGATTTACCACCTAATAATTGAGCTACATAATCCTTTTGACTCATATCAAGTAAAAGTCCACTACCAGGAAGTCCTGGAATAATCATATAAATAAATAATAATAACAAAATAACAAAAGCAATAGAACTAAATACTAAACCTTTTTTAGAAATGTTTAAATCATCTTCATCTTTAATAGATTCCTTAACTTTAGGCTTTAAGAAAGTTTCTACAATCAAAGTTCCCACAATAGCTAAAATAAACGTACTAGCAATCATGATAAACTCATTTGACCATGCATTAAAGACATAATCTGCATCAACACTAACAGTTGCTGCCTCTCTCGTTAAAAGTCCCAATTGATAATCATCAATTGTAAATACAAGACCAGCCCCATAACCTAAAGTAATTCCAACAAAAGAAGTTAAAATTCCTAAAACCGAGTTTCGCCCAATATATTGATAAAAAATAGCCGTTAAAGGTAATAAAAGAAAATAACCATAATCACTAAAGAAAGAAGAAATAATTCCCACAAACAAAGTTAAAAAAGTAATAAACCCAGGTTTAAGTTTACGGAAAGGTACAAACATAGCTTTAAATAACCCACTAGCCTTACCAATTGAAATAGCCATTAAAGCAATAATAAGTAAAACTAAAGGCTTAAAAGTTTGGAAAGTTTGTACTGGAGAAGTAAATAGATACTTAAGTCCCTCTTCAGAAAAAATACTTCTAACTGTAACCATAGAGGTTTCCAAAGTACCATTAGCTACAGCTGTAACCTCACCTTGAAGACCAAAAGCCGAAGCAATCGCACTAACCACAATAATAACTAACATCAAAATAAGGATAGTTATAACCGGCCCTAACAATATTTTCTTCTTTTTCATAAAATTCCACTACTCCTCTATAATTTTTTTAAGTTTCTTGTTAAATTCTATACGTGGAAGCATAATACTTCTACCACAGCCCAAACATTTTATTTTAATGTCTGCACCAATTCTAGTAATTTCCCATTCATTAACACCACAAGGATGAGGTTTTTTCATAATAACTTTACTCCCTAATTTATATTCATTATTCATTAGAATCACCACCAGAAGTCACACTATGCGCCACCACTTGAGGATAAGGAATAGAAATATTCTTTTTATCAAACACATCCTTAACAACCTTAAAAGCCTTACGTTTAAATTCAAAATCTTTCAAAGGCTTACAATCAGCAACAATTCTATAAACAACCGCACTATCTGCAAGTTCTTGAATACCAAGAAGTTCAACCTTAGACACTAAATAATCAGTTGTTTTAGTAAGTTCATCACAAATTTCATCTAAAGCCTTAACAACAGCATCGCTCTTATCTTCATAAGATACAGAAATATCAATAATACATTTAGAAGGATGCGTACTATAATTAATAACATCAGTTACATTACGGTTTGCAATAACCATAACTTCACCAGTATAAGCCTTAACTTTAGTATTTTTCAATCCGAGTTCAATAACATCTCCACGGAAAGTACCAACTTGAATATTATCACCAACATCATATTCATTATCAACAATAATAGAAAAACCGGCCAATAAATCCTTCAAAATATCTTGTAAAGCAAGACCAGCAACAACACCGGCAATACCTAAAGATGCAAGTAGCGCCTTAGTATCAACGCCCCAAGTATTTAAAATAGAAAGTAGAGCCACAATCATAACAATATATTTAAGCACATTAATAAACAAATTCATAATAGTTAAAGATTTTTTATGAGCTCTAAATTTTGCCGTTCCTCTAAAAGTTTTAATAATAATTTTTTTAATTAAAATATAAAATAATACCGCAATAACAATAATAAATATTGGTGATATTATTTCCTTAGTTAATAATTGCTCAAGCATATTATCATTCCTTTATATTAATGATTTCTAAAATACGATTTAAATCAGCATTGTTAACAAAAGATATTTCCAATTTTCTATCTTTAATTTTAACTTTCGTATCTAATTTATCACAAAGTAGTTCTTCAACATACTTGTACTCATTACTTTTTTCTCTTTTTTGTGCTTGCCTTCTTGGTTTATCCGCACTCTCACGCTCAACATCACGAACAGGCATTCCACTTTCAACAATTGAATTTGCCATCTTAATAATTTCTTCGCTGTCTTCAAGCTTACTAAGAACTCTAGCATGACCCATAGTAAGTTTTTTGTCCGCAATCATCGCTTGAACACTATCAGGTAATCTAAGTAATCCTAACATATTAGTAATATGGCTACGACTTTTACTAACCTTATTAGCAAGTTCATCTTGCGTAATATTTAATTGTTCTAACAAACTCTTATAAGCTTTTGCCTCTTCTAAAGCATTTAAATTTTCCCTTTGTAAATTTTCAAGCAAAGCAATTTCTGCCATTTTTTCATCAGAAAGTTGTCTAATAATAGCAGGAATTTTTTCCATCCCAGCAAGTTTACTAGCTCTAAGTCTTCTTTCGCCTGCAATTACATCATAACCTTTAATACTTTTTTTAACAATAATCGGTTGAAAAACTCCATTTTCTTTAATAGACAAAGCAAGCTCATTCAAAGCATTTTCATCAAACACTGTTCTTGGTTGATATGGGTTAGGTCTTATTTCATCAACATTTAATTCAATAATTTCTTCACCCTTAGTTTCAGTATAAATTTGTTTTTCATAATCACTTACATTATCGACACTTAAATTATCTAAATCAAATAATTGTTCTAAACCTTTACCTAAAGCTCTTTTTTTATTTTCCATTGCGACTAATCACCTCTTTTGCTAAATTAATATACGCTTCTGCTCCTCTACTTTTAGGATCATAAGCTACGATTGGTTTTCCATGACTTGGCGCCTCAGAAAGCCTAACAAGTCTAGGAATAATTGTATCATATACTCTTTCTTTAAAATAACTCTTAATATCTTGAACAACCTCTAAACCTAAATTAGTACGATTATCAAGCATAGTAAGAAGTACACCCTCAATATCCAACGTTGGATTCAAAGTTTTTTGAGCAAGCATTATAGAATTAAGTAATTGCATAATACCCTCTAAAGCAAAAAACTCACACTGAACAGGAATAATAACAGAATTCGCAGCAGTAAGAGCATTAGTAGTTAAAATACCTAAAGAAGGTGGACAATCAATTAAAATATAGTCAAACATACCTTCAGCAAGCTCTAAACTATTTTTAAGTTGATTATTTTTAGTAAAAGTTGGATCCATCCTACTTTTCTCCATAAGCTCAATATCTGCTCCAGCTAAACTAATAGTTGCTGGAATAACATATAAATTACGAAAACGACTTTTGATAATAACATCTTTTAACTCGGCTTTACCAGTTAATAAATCATAAATACTATTTTTAATATCTCCCTTTTCAATTCCAAGTCCAGTAGTACTATTCCCTTGTGGGTCTAAATCAATTAATAAAACTTTTTTCCCAAGCACTCCCAAAGAGGCAGAAAGATTAATACTAGTTGTGGTTTTCCCTACTCCACCTTTTTGATTGACTAAAGCGATTATTTTTCCCATCTATACCACCATTTTCTATAATTATAGCTATAACTATTTTATCACAATATGCATCATAAATCTATCAAAAATAGATATATAAATAAATTTCACAATAATAAAAAGCAAAAATAAAGAACCTATTTAAGATTCTCTATTTCTTCTTTTGATAAAGATGTATATTTTTTAATTGTATCAATGTTAATGTTATCCTTTAACATATTTTTAGCGATTTCTATTTTTTCATTTTTTGAACCTTGTTCTAATCCTTGTTCAACACCAGAGTCATATCCTTCTTCCCTGGCATTATTCACTAATGTATTTTGTAATTTTTCCATTTCCTCTTCTTCACTCATAAATTCTATAAATTCAGGATCTTTATTCA
>CANRSQ010000031.1 GCA_947642475.1 uncultured Mycoplasmatota bacterium | reverse complement strand
ACAAGGTAATATTATCGCTAAATAATCTTTTTATACGTTTGTATACAAAAAAGAAACTACTCTTCAGTAGATTCTAATTTATTTTCAATATAATCATTTTCTAATTTAGAAATATCATTTGGGCTAAAGAATACTATAACAGAATTTTCAATATCATTTAATTTATCATATTCATCTATTCCAATATGTTCACAATTAGGAATTTCTTTAATTAAGTCTTCAGAACAAATTTCTCCTTCAGTTTCCCTAGCGCCATAAATATCCATTACAAACGCTTTAGAAACAGAACTTAAAATTTGAATATAATCATCTTTAAACTCTAAAGTACGACTAAATGTATGAGGTTGAAACACAATTACAACATCTTTATCTTCATACTTTTGTTTTACCGCCTTTAAAGTAGCCTTCATTTCAGTTGGATGGTGACCATAATCGTCAATAACAACATTATCACCTACTACAGTCTCAGAAAATCTTCTTTTCGCACCTTCATAAGTTTTTAATTGTTTAGCCACATCTTTAGCCTCAAATCTTTCATAATAACATACACCAATAACCGCTAAAGTATTTAAAAGTTGATGTTTACCATAAATAGGTAAATCAAAGTGACCATAATAATTATCTTCAACAAAAACATCAAAACTAATACCATGATCAGTATAATTAACATCCTTTGCGATTATATCATTATCTTCATCTAAGCCATAATAGAATATAGGTTTATTTACATCTAAACTATGCGTATATCTGTCATCACCACAAGCAATTACTATTTTTTCAGCATTATCCGCATACTGTCTATAAGCATCAATTACGTCATCAATATCCTTAAAATAATCAACATGATCGTAATCAATATTTGTAATAATCGCATAATATGGATGATACTCTAAAAAATGTCTTTTATATTCACAAGCCTCAAGTACAAAAAACTTATTTTCTTTAGAAGCATAACCAGTTCCATCACCAATCAAATAATTCGCACCCACTAAATTATTAAGAACATGTGCTAGACAAGAAGTCGTTGAAGTTTTACCATGACAACCACCAACCGTAATAGTTCTAAACATTTTAACTAATTTAGCCACCATTTCTTGATAAGTATAAATAGAAAGTCCAAGTTCCTCGGCTCTAATAACCTCAGGACTATCATCAACCGAATTACCCTTAACAATAATCATGCCTTCCTTAATGTTTTTTTCATCAGCAGGCAAAACCTTAATACCACGTTCATTAAGACCTTCTTCAGTAAAAAAATGTTCTAATGCATCGCTGCCCATAACCTCATAACCTAAATCAAACAAAATACAAGCAAGCGCACTCATGCCAGAGCCCTTTATTCCAACAAAATAATACATGATGTTCCTCCTAGCTCAAAATATCAATTAAATATGGTCCCAGTATCAGTACCATAATAAGTGGTACTATAAATACAACTGAAACAATACTAACCTTATTTGGTATTTTATTAATCTGCCCTTTTATTTCCAATATTTGTTTTTCACGTAAAAAATCTATTTGATTATACATCGTATCAATAATACTATTACCAAACTGATTAGTTTGAATTATATTTAAAATAATATTATTAACAGTTTCTGAAGGAATTCTCTTCTTCATATCCTCCAAAGTTTCCAGTAAAGACTTACCAAAACTCATTTCAAAAAGTGCCTTTTTAAACTCATCAGATAACTCCGAATCAACATTATCGCAAGTAACCCTAAGCGATTGTTCCAAATTTCTTCCAGACTCCAAAGTCAAAGTCAAAATCTCAAAAAACTGAAGCGCCTGATAATCTAATCTAGCTACTCTCTGTTTTAGTGGTCTAGTAATAAATATGTAATAGAATAAATAATAATACCCAATCGCAATAAATGGTGCATATATATATCCTTTATTACTTACCAATAAAATTATAATAAAAATTAACAAAGTAGTAAAGAGTCTAGTGTTACAAAATGATAAAGTTGTAAATTTTGTATCCTTACCCAAACAAGCAATTTTTAAAGAAATATCCTGAATTTCCTGTTTACGATAAATTTTTCTTATAAGTTTCTTATCATCCATCTATATCACCACCTTCATGATTTTTCTTACACAAATTATAAATATTATGTAATAAATAATCATTCCAATTAAAAGTATAATACCAAGTTTAGTCGTTACAAAAGGCATAAAATATGTCGGATTAATAAGACTTACAAATAATATAAATAAAAATGGTACCGCAAATAAAACATAAACAATAATCTTACTACTACCAGTTAAACTCTTAAGTTCTAACCTTAATTTCTGTTTATTAAACATCGTTTTTTCAATCGCATCAAAAACTTTAGTAATATTTCCGCCAGTTTTATTTAAAATCGTTAAAGAAGCCGTTAAATAATTAACTTCTTCTAAATTAATACGTGAAGCAAATCTCTTAAAAATAACATCTATACCAAGACCATAAGAAAGCTCAAGGCCCATTTTTTTAAACTCTCTACCAATTTCACCAGGAACTTCCTCTCCAGCAATATCAATAGCCTGCGTAATACTTCTTCCAGATTTAAAAGCATTATTCATAACAATAATAGCCGCTAGTAAATCATTTTCGATTTTCACCCTATAAGCCTTATATTTAATAAAATATAAAATATCAAAAACAAAGAAACCAACCACCAAAGGAATAATAATTTCATAAGCTGACATTATTTTAAATTGAATAGTCGTCGCCACTGCCGCTAAAACAACAAATAAAAGCGCAAGTAAAACCTTTCCAGCAAATATTTCCGCTCCCGAATTATGAAGCGCACTTATATTAGAATATTTATCAAGCTTGTTTGCATACTTTTTCGCAAACTCAGATTTGTCAAAGAACTTCAACACCGCCCCATTCATTCTATTATATAAAGTAAATAAACGGTCAAATACTGATATCGTATAACCCTTAGTAGATTCCAAAGTAAAAGGATCAATACGTTTTTCTAATTTAAAAGTTTTTCTCATTTTCAAAATAGGAACAATAAGTAAAAGTAATAAAGCCACAATAACAATTTGTAAAAGAAATAAATTATTATCAAAACTATTAACATTAACCATTACAGATTTAGTAGCTACATTACCAGCTTCATCACTAACCGTGTAAATAACCTCATGAGATCCAACTTCATCTAAATTAACATCATTAGTTTTAATAGAAGTCGTTAATTCCCCATCATGATTATCCTTCGCGCTAACACCATCAGTAATATCAAACTCGTCACCTTTATTTATAGTCACACTACTCTTAGAAACCGTTAATACTGGAGGTTCCTTATCAATCAAATAAACACCACTATTAACATTATAATTCTTACCTAAATTGTCAGTACACACTACAGAAACCTGATAATTTCCAGTATCATCCAAAACAATATTTGACGGTTTATTATTACTAACATTAACCGTACTAAAAGCCTTTCCATCCTTATAAATTGTATAGCTGTATTTAGTTATATTAGAAGACGGTGAAAAAACCAAAGTAATATCTTTGTTTACCGGTTTAACTTGATTATTAATATTAAAAACTCCACCGTTCTCCATATTTCCTCCTAATTAAACATATCGTCTATTTCATCAATTCCTCTAGCCTTAATCTTATCATAAACCTTAGGAACATAATTATGCATCAAGAATTCACCAACAACATCGCCATTAGGTAAAACTCCTGTTTGCTTAAATTTAAAGATTTCTCTTTGAATAATTTCACCATTACGTGTACCAGTAATTTCACAAATACTCGTAACCCTTCTTCGTCCATCACTAAATCTACGAACTTGAACAATAATATCAATCGCATTTTCAATATATTCACGAATAGCCATAACCGGAATTTCTACTCCATTCATTAAAACCATCGTCTCAAGCCTGTTTAAAGCATCAGCGGGACTATTTGCATGCATCGTTGTCATACTTCCGTCATGACCAGTATTCATCGCTTGAAGCATATCAAAAGCTTCCTTACCACGAACCTCACCAACAATAATTCGGTCAGGTCTCATACGTAAACTATTGATAACTAAGTCACGCACCGTTACCATACCAGTACCTTCATAATTGTTAGTTCTAGTTTCAAGTGAAATAACATGATCTTGTTTCAATCTAAGTTCTGCTGCATCCTCAATCGTAATAATACGTTCATCAGGATAAATAAAACCAGACATAACATTTAATAAAGTTGTCTTACCAGCACCAGTACCACCAACAATTAAAATATTAAGTTTCGCATGAACACAAGTTTCCAAAAATCTTGCCATATAAGGCGTTAAAGTACCAGTTCTTAAAAAATCATCAATATTCGCAAGTTCCCTTTTAAATTTACGAATAGTAAGTACTGGCCCATTTAATGAAAGAGGTGGTAAAACCGCATTCAAACGCGAACCATCATCAAGTCTCGCATCCACCATTGGATGAGCAATATCAATTGTTCTGCCTAAAGGTTGTACCAACTTTTGAACAACCCTAACAATATGATCATCATTAACAAAACTAGTAGTAGTATCACGTCTTAAATGACCATCAAGTTCGATATATATTTCATCCTTACCATTAACCATTATTTCCGTGATATTTTTATCTTGTAAAAGTTCAGTTAAAGGCCCATAACCATTAACTTCATTATCAATTAAATTATAAATATAGTTTCTTTCACTACTACTTAAATCATAACCCTCTATAATTTTATCAATTTGAACCTTAATAAAATCATCCATAGATTGATTTCCTACATTGTTATCAATTAAACTTTGAATAATTTCATTACGTAACTGTTCAAGTAAAACCTTGTCAGGAAAGGCATCATAATCATTCATTTCATTGTCAGCAGTAACTTCTTCAATATCGATATCAAATTCGTCAATAAACTTCTTATTCATACCCTTCCTCCTATTCTAAAACATCATTAATAATCTTTTTAAACACATTAGACCCTTTAGATTTTGAAATACTTTTATCTAATGTCATAATCTTTCCATCATAAATAAATTTCTCTATTTTATGATTATAAAAATTCTTAGGAATTACATAATCGACATTTTTGCCAATAATATTATTAACTTCCGAAACACTGTAATCCGTATTGTTAAGTCTAGCTTCATTTAAAATAATTTTATAATTACTTTTATCCATATCTTTATAAATCGAAACCATCGATTTCATATTTTTTAAATCCATTAAATCATTAGTAATTACATATAAAATTTCATCACTAAAATCTAAAGCAATAAGATTGTTTTGTTCCATAACATGACTACTGTCAATCAAAATAACATCATATTGTAACTTAAGTCTAGATAATATAATATTGACATATTTAGGTTTAATTTTCGTCGTACTTCTAGGATCAATTGGCGCCGCTAAAACATCAACATAGTCATTATATTTTCGAACATAATTTTCAAAATAATCAAAACAATAAATATTTAATAGTTACCAAAATTGAAAATTATCACTACCATCAGTTAAATTAAGACTAGCCGCAATTACTCCAGCATATAAATCCAAATCAACGACTATCGTCTTCTTTTTCATTTCTGTTAAAACGCCAGCCAAATTTAAAACTGTTGTTGATTTACCAGTTCCACCTTTAACAGATGTCACTGTAATTACTTTCGCATTATTTAGTGCCATAGCGCTCCTCCTTAATCTTTTACGATTCTTTTTTCACCATCTTCAAGATAGCCTTTATAAGTTAAATTAATCTCATAATGTTCCTTAAATATTTTAGAAAATAATCCATCCAAATCACTAGTAACATGAACTTTTATAATACCATCAGTTATCTCCACACTTTTAGTTCCCTTAATATTTTGATCAAGTAAAGAAATCATTTTATCTTTAACATCTTCTTTATCAATATTATCAAGGCCATATTGGATAGCCGAAACTACACTACTTTCATAATTGCTTTTAGTTAAAGATAAATTTCCCATTTCAATAACCCCAGCAATAATCATCATAAGTAAAGGTAAAACCAAAACAAATAAGACTAAAGTCTGCCCCTTATTATTCATTCTTTTCACCCGCATAAATCACTTTAGAAGTTTCAATTGTATATCTTTTTCCAAGTACATTTCTAAGTATTGGTGCTGAAACATCAACACTTTTATTCAAAGTAAGTTTTACCATATCACCAGTAACAGATTCACTATAATTCAAATCTTCTTTAGCTACATAAGCCATAAGCTCTTTTTTATCGCCGTGTTGATATAAATCACTGACCGTATTCATCGTATTACTCAAATCAATTTTCTGCATAAAAATACTGCCAACATCAATTAAAGCCATAAATATAAGCAAGATAACTGGTAAAATTAAAATAAACTCTACAAGTGCTTGTCCCTTCTTATTCATATTACCCGCCACCTATCATATTTAATTATAACAAAAAAAGACTCAAACAACAATATTTTTTGAGTCTATAATTCAATTTATTATTAATATAACAATTATAATCACCATTAATAAAATTTTTTATCAAAAATTGCAACTTTTTCGGGTTTCTTGCAGGAATTCGCCCTACAAAAAACGTATATTATATATGAAGGATAAAAATGGGCATCAATTAGAAAGAAGGAATAACTATGAATCAGGTAATCACTAAAGAAAACAATTGTGTCAAAAATAATTTAAGTAAAAAAGCAATATCAGAAATAACAGACGCATTAAATAATCCAAACACTAATATAAATTCAATGGTAAAACTAACAGATTATACACCCAAACAATTAGTTACTGTAGGAGTAAATAATTTACCAATGATGGTTAGAAAAGGACACTTAAGAGAAAATATTTTATCCGCTGAAGAAGCCAAAGCTAAAGGTTTTAGCACTAAAGGAAAACATTATCATGGACTTGGTATTAAAACTTATATAAAGGCTATTAACTCAATTAATAATCCGATTGCCATATATCAATACACTAATCGTGGAAAATATTCCTCTAATAATTTTATTGTATTAACAAAAATAAAAGATAAAAATAATAACAATATAATTATCCCTATAGAAATTACTAGAAAAGGACAATACAATAATATCGAAATTGATACACACATAATTAAAACTACATATGGAAAAAATAATAAAAAATATTTTAAAAATAAAATGGTTTCTGGTGAAATTAGAAAAATTTACAGTAAAAAATGAGGCGCTAAACCTTCCGTCCAATCCGGAAGCTTCAACGCCTCAACTGATATTAATATATCAAATCATACAAATAATGTCAATATAATTAATCATAAAAATATAAACTTTCTAAGAATTGACATCATAAGCAAATAATGGTATAAATAAAGTAATCAATTAATTTGATTATTTAGTCCTTTTCGGACACCTCAGTTTCATTCTGAAACTGTACTTAGCTCTTTACGAGCACCAAACACCATGATATATGGTGTTTTATTTAATTAATATTGTTGAGTCCTTTTCAGACTATCGGCTTTGGCTGAATGATTGTGGCCCTAGTGGCTTTGTCGAATATCCTTGTTGATATTCGGTTTTTTGTTATACAAAAAAAGCACTAAACCTTCCGTGTAATTCGGAAGCTTCAGCGCTCCTAATAACAATATATCAAAATATAATAAATACGTCAAACTTATTTTATATTTTTAAGTCTATATAAAATATTTAAAGCTTCAAGCGGAGTAACTTCTAAAGGATCAATCTTTTCAAGTTCCTCTTCTACCTTTGAAGTTTTAGGAATTAAATCATCAATAGGTAAAGCCTCTTGAATTTTAATATCACGTTTCAATTCATTTCCTTCATAAACTTTCAAAATATCTGAAGCTCTTCTTATAAGTTCATCAGGTAAATTAGCAAGTTTAGCCACATGAATACCATAACTCTTATCTACACTACCCTCTTTAATTTTATGAAGGAAAGTAATTTTACCATCTTCCTCATAAGCACTTACGTGAATATTTCTAAGACCAGTTAAATTATCCTCTAAATCAGTAAGTTCATGATAATGCGTAGAAAAGAAAGTTTTACCTTTAATATGACTGTGAATATATTCAATAATAGATTGCGCTAAAGCCATACCATCAAAAGTAGCCGTGCCTCTACCAAGTTCATCAAATAAAATTAAACTCTTATCAGTCGCATTGCTAATCGCATTATTAGCTTCCATCATTTCAACCATAAACGTTGATTCACCACTAACTAAATCATCAGAAGCACCAATTCTCGTAAAAATAGAATCAAACACTGGCATCTTAGCTTCACTAGCCGGTACAAAACATCCAATCTGTGCCATAATTGCAATAATTGCCATCTGACGCATATAAGTAGATTTTCCAGCCATATTAGGTCCTGTAATTAATAAAATATTAGTGTTTTTATCCATCATAATATCATTAGATACAAACTCACCATCAATAACCTTTTCAACCACAGGATGCCTAGAATCTTTAATACAAAGCTCATTTTCAGTTAAAATAGGCCTAACATAATTATTTTCCTCACTTACAGTCGCAAAAGACTGCATAACATCAGCTTCACTAATTACTTTCGCAATTTCTTGAAGTTTAGGAATGTATTTTTTAACTTCATCACGAACTTCATTAAATAAACTATATTCAAGTTCTGTAATTTTTTCTTCCGCATTTAAAATCAAAGCTTCCTTTTCCTTTAAAACCGGACTAATATATCTTTCAGCATTAGCTAAAGTTTGTTTTCTTTGATAACCATATTCCTCTTTAACTAAATCTAAATTACCCTTACTAACCTCAATATAATAGCCAAAGACCCTGTTATAACCAACTTTTAAATTCTTAATGCCAGTCTTTTCTCTTTCCTCTTGTTCAAATCTAGCAACAAAGTCCTTACCACCTTTACGAAGTTCTTTAAGCTCATCAAGCTCAGGACTATAACCCTCTTTAATTAAATAGCCCTCTTTAACACTAATAGGTGGATTTTCATAAATACTCTTTTCTAAAAGTTCATATAAATGATCCAAAGTTTCTAAAGACTTATGAAAATTAATCTTTTCTAAAATTTCTTTAATACTAGGAAGAACCTTAATAGAATTTTTAAGTTGCAACATATCTCTAGCGTTCGCATTACCAAAAGCTACTTTACCACTTAATCTTTCCAAATCATAAACTTCATTTAATAACTCTTCTAAATCACTTTTTAAAATAAATTCCTTAAGTAAAGTATCGACACAATCATATCTATTTTCAATTGCCTCTCTATCAACTAACGGATTTAAAATAAAGTTTTTAAGAAGTCTTGCTCCCATAGCCGTTTTAGTTTTATCTAAAAGCCAAATTAAAGAATAATTTCTTTGTTTAAGTCTTAAAGTCTCCGTAAGTTCAAGATTTCTCTTAGTATGAACATCCATTTTTAAATAACTTTTATTTTCTCTAACCATAGCCGGTTGTAAATGATCCAAACTACGTTTTTGGTTTCCTGCAATATAAGTTACTAAATGTTTAACAGTTTCTACATATCTTTGATCAGTTAAATGCTCATAAGTTTTTTTATAATTATCATTTACTTCATCAGTAATTGTAACTGGAAGATGAAATTGATTTTTAAACATCGAATAAATAGCCTTATCAACCTTTTCAGTAATAACAACTTCTTTAGCGCCTAAGTTAATAACTTCACTAACAACTTTAGATGGATTATGAGGAACAAGTAAAACATAAATTTCACCAGTAGATGCATCCGCATAACTAACCCCATAAGCATGTTTAAAATCAACAATATTCGCGATAAAATTAAAATCATCAGATTTTAAAGTATCTCCGCCCATAACAGTTCCCGAACTAATAATTTGAATAATATCTCTTTTAACAAGACCTTTAACTGATTTAGGATCTTCCATTTGTTCACAAATACCAACTTTATAACCTTTTTCAACTAATTTATCAATATAACCATTAGCCGCATGATGCGGAATACCACACATAGGTACCCTTTCATCTAAACCAGCAGATTTGCCAGTTAAAGTAAGTTCAAGTTCTTTACTAAGTAATACCGCATCATCAAAAAACATTTCATAAAAATCGCCTAGTCTAAAAAAGATTATTAAATCTTCATTTGCGTTTTTTATTTCCAAATATTGTCTCATCATCGGAGTTACTTTATTTAAGTCAACATCTTTTCTTTCCATTGTTACCACCAAAAATACTTTCTAATCACTAAATATTATAACGCATTTTTAATTTTTTTTAAAGAAAAAGAATTAGTTTTTCCCTTTATTTTTAAAGTATAATTCATCTGGCAACAGTACGTATAACAAATAACAACACCAAAATTCCAAAGAAATTAATTTACTGTGTGCAAACAAAAAGAAAGAAATTTTATTCTTTCTTAAATACTAAATCAAATAGAAAATATTTTTTAGCTTCTAAATAACCAACTTTTACGCTTCGCGTAAAAGCTTTTCAAACTCCCTCACTCGGGAGTTTGCGTATGTGTTCTTTCTTTTGTTTTATTATGAAACTATTGTATATGGACTTCCACTTGTTCCTTCCCCTTCTAATTGGATATTAGATGTTAGATAAAGAACTGGCAAAACGCCGGCGGTGACGACGGTGTTCGCGTAGTCGTCGTACACAAACCCGCCTGAATACGCACGCCACACGCGGCTGGAGCTATCAGAACGCGGCGAAATAGTCCACAAATAGCCTGATTTAGGCCAAAGCCAATTATTTGTATTA
>CANRSQ010000030.1 GCA_947642475.1 uncultured Mycoplasmatota bacterium | reverse complement strand
GTTGAAGAAACTCCAGTAGTTGAAGAAACACCAGCTGTTGAAGAAACTCCAGTAGTTGAAGAAACACCAGCTGTTGAAGAAATTCCAGTAGTTGAAGAAACACCAGCTGTTGAAGAAACACCAGCTGTTGAAGAAACTTCTCAAGAAGAAGTAGATAATACCAAAGATGAAGAAAAAGAAGGATTCCTTGAAGTTATTGAGGCTGAATCACAAAAAAATCCTGAAACTGTAACTTTACCAAGTGCAGGAGAAAACAAAAATCCATTTGGTTATATTATTAATGAGGATGGTAGTGCTATTGCTATTTATTCACCAACTGAAGCTATGAGTTATGATGAAGTTCAACAATTTATTACTAATGTAGTTAATACAAAAGTTGCTTCAACTCAATTAGGTAAAGATTTTAAAATTAAAATGATGATTTATAATCCAGAGGTTGGAGAACCTGTTGTTTATGATTTAAGTGAATATGGTATGGGTACTGTAGTTGTTTCTAAAAATGAAGATGGTACATATAGTATGGTGTTTGATCAAAGTGCTAATATTGAAGTTGTTACTGGTGCAATGACTAATGATAAAAATCATTCATTAGATCCAGACACTACACCTGTATATAAAGGTGCTCCAGAAGAACCAACACCTGAACCAGAACCAACACCTGAGCCTGAACCAACTCCAGAACCAGAACCAACTCCAGAGCCAACACCTGAACCTGAACCAACACCAGAACCAACTGTAGTTCAAGAAACAATTCCACAAACTGGTGATGAAACATTACCACTTGCTGCGGGATTAGGTTTAATGACTTTAGGCGCAGGTTATACAATGAGCCGTGCTAGAAGAAAAATGAGATAATAGACTAAAGGGGCAATTATATGAATAAAGAGGGGATTATAATAGTAAATAAAGATGGTGTAGACGTTAGTGTCTATGCCATCGGCTCGTTTGAGCTAGAAAACGGAAAAGAGTACCTTTTATATCATTTTGAAAATGAAAATGATATACTTGTATCGCGTATTTTAGAAGATAATAATAGCTTAAATTTATGTGAAATTACTGATGAAGAATTTGCTTTAGCGCAAGAAATTATTGATAGTATTTTGGAGGGGAACACAAATGAATAATGGAATAGAAAATATGGATATGGTATCATTAGTTCAAGAATTAAATTCTTTAGATAATGAACTTGGAAAAATGTTTGATAGACTTGATGCAATTAATAAAGAAGTTAGTGTATTGTATCTTGGATCATCTGATAATCTTGTTGCTGATTATAACAGAGCTAAAGAAAGATGCAATGAAATGCTTGAATGTTTAGAAGTTATCAAAACTTTTGAAAATAAATGGTGTGACGTTTTCGATAAAGTAGTGGCTAATAATATTGCTGACGGCATACCAATGATTAATTTTGAGGCCAAAACTTTGGAAGAAGTTAGTGCGAATCTAGATTTGATGGCTACTGTTTTACCTGAACCAGGTATGGGGTATCAAATTTCAGATTTTGCTAGCATTTCGAAAGGGTTTGCGGAACAATATCGTATTTTCTTAAATAAAGAGAATTCTTTATTAGTTGATGGTTGCAAAAAAGATTTAAGTACAATTGAAGATTATTATAGAAATAATTTAGTTGATGCGCTTAATGAATATAAAGTTCCTGGTGACAATTTCCAATATAATGTAGATGGAACTGTATATATATTACAAGATTCAGCTGATATTTTAACTGTTTATGATGCTATACGTAGTTATGAAAATAAAAAAGAAAATAAAGAAGTTGTAGAGATTGTTGGGGTACCACTTTCTAAAGCTGCTCCAGAAGTTCAAGCTAAATTTGCTGATAAACTTAAACAAATGGGTATTTCAAAAGAAAAAGTTCAAGAAGTTGCTAAAGAAAAAACAATTGAGCTTAAATCTGGTGCTAAAGTAAAATTAAAACAATTTGCTAAAAAGGGAAAAGAAGCTATTAAATTAATTGGAAGCAAAATTGTGGCTACAAGTCACGATGTTGTTGAGGGTTTGAAACATTATTATTCTGATATTAATATAGCTAACAATATTGAATTAGAGGAAAGACCTGCATTACCTGCTGGTAATGCGCCTGTAATTAATGATGATTTAGAAAAAAAAGTTGATCTTACTAATGAATTAGATCATGAAAAAGCTGCAGAAGTTTCTTCTGTAAAGGTTGACCCAGTTAAAACTGAACCTGCTAAGGTTGAAGAACCAGTTTATACTATTGATGAAACATTAGAGGGATATGTTAAAACTGAAAATGCTATCAATAATAATCCTGAACTTACTGATGAACAGAAAAAACAATGGCGCGATGCTTTATGGAATGATTTTGATAACTTTGTTGAACAAAATCCAGAAACTGATGAAGTAGTATCTGAAAATAGTGAAATAGTACAAGAATCTGCTATTTCAGAAGACCCTAAAATTACGATTGATAGTATGGATGAATATGCGTTTGAAAATTATTTAGACCGATTAAGTTTATCTGCGAATGATTTAACTAAATTTAATAAACTTGTTTCTGATTATAAAGTTGTAAATCCTAATGCTAGTGATTTAACGGCTTCTAAAGAAGCATTAAAAGTTATGACTGACGAAATGGAATTAGTTAAGCCTAATGTTTTACCGGAAACTACAAATGAAAATTTAAAAAGCTTAGAAAATACTGAAGAAAAAAAGCAAAAACCAAGCATTATTATTGAAACAATGAATGAGGCTGAGTTAAATGAATATATTAATAATTTACATTTAACGATGGAAGAAATTGAAAAATTTAATCAATATCAACGCAGTTATAAAGAAAATTATGCGGGCATGAGTGATTATATGATAAGAAAAGCTTGCATTAAACAAATTGCTGATCAAAGAGAATTTAATGGTTTAGCTGCTCCTAAAGAGGTTGAAGTAGAATCTAAGTTAAGATAAAATTAAAGTCAAGTAAATACTTGGCTTTTATTGACTTTTAAAGCGAAAACACATATAATTTTAAATAGACATAGGGAGTGATAATATGATACAAAAACCTAAGGGAACTTACGATATTTACGGAAATAAAAGTGATCAAATTTTAGTACTTAGAAAAATTATTAGTGCGTTAATGGATAAATATAATTATAAATATTTCCAAACACCAATTTTTGAGTCTAGTGAGTTATTCCATCGTGGGGTAGGAGAAACTACTGATATTGTTAGTAAAGAAACTTATGATTTTAAGGATCGTGGTGATCGTAATTTAACTTTAAGACCTGAAGGGACTGCTGGTCTTGTTAGATGTTTAATTGAAAATAAATTATATGTAGATGCGAAGCCTTTAAAAGCTTGGTATTTTGGTTCAATGTTTAGATATGAAAGACCTCAATCTGGACGTAATAGAGAATTTACACAATTTGGTGTTGAAGCGTTTGGAAGTAATGATCCAATGCTTGATGCGGAAGTTATTAGTATTGTAGTTAATTTCTTTAAATTATTGGGTTTAAAAGGTATTAAGGTTAATATTAATACTTTGGGTGATACTGAATCTAGAAAAGCATATAGACAGGCTTTACTTGATTATTTTAAACCTTATTTAGGTGAACTTTGTGATGATTGTAAGTCTAGATATGAAAAAAATCCGCTTAGAATATTAGATTGTAAAGTTGATAGTAAAAGTGAAATTCTTAAAAATGCTCCTAAAATAGAAGATTATTTAAATGAAGAAAGTATTAAACATTTTTCTAAAGTTAAGGAATATTTAGATGTTATGGGTATTGATTATGTTTGTGACAGTAATTTAGTAAGAGGACTTGATTATTATACGCATACAGTGTTTGAAGTTACTTCAGAAATTGAATCTTTTGGTAGTCAAAATGTTTTAGGCGCTGGCGGAAGATACGATAATTTAGTTGAAACTGTTGGTGGCCCTAAAGTTCCTGGTGTTGGTTTTGCGATTGGTATTGAAAGATTATTACTTGCTTTAGAAGCGGAAGGGATTGATATTACTGAAGGCGAACCTTTAGAAGTTTATGCTTTTGCGATGTCAGAAGATGAAAAAGGATATACTTTATCTTTAGTTAATACTTTAAGATTAAATGGTTTTAATGTTGATATGGATTTTGGTAATAGAAATATTAAAAACAATTTTAAACATGCTGATAAATTGGGAGCTAAATTCGTAATTATTATTGGTAAAGATGAAGTTGATAATGGCTTAGTTACTGTTAAAAATAATGAAACTAAGGAAGAGTTTAAAGTTAAATTAGAAAATATGGTAGAATTTTTAGATGAAAAGTTAAGTGAGGAATAGTATGAAAGTAAATAATACAGATTTTAATAAGGCAAATGTTGGTGAAATTGTTACTTTAAATGGTTGGGTTAGTAAAAAACGTGACTTAGGTGGTTTAGTTTTTATTGATTTAAGAGATAGAAGTGGAATTATTCAGTTAGTTATTAGTCCTGAATGTTCGGCTTATGATGTTGCTTTAAATCTTAAAAATGAATTTGTTATTAAAGTAACTGGTGAGGTTGTTTTAAGAGAAAATGCTAATGACAATTTAAAAACTGGTGAAATTGAAGTTAATGTAACTGATATTGAGATTTTAAATGAGTCTAACGAACTTCCTTTTGATTTAAATAATATGACGGCTTTAGAGGATACTAGATTAAAATATCGTTATTTAGATTTAAGAAGAAGTGAACTTAAAGATAAAATTATTTTAAAACATAAGATTATGCAAGGGGCGAGGGAGTTTTTAAATAAAAATGATTTTTTAGAAATTGAAACGCCTATTTTGTGTAAGTCAACACCAGAGGGGGCAAGAGATTATTTGGTGCCTTCGAGGGTTAATAAGGGGAGTTTTTATGCACTTCCACAATCACCTCAATTATTTAAACAATTACTTATGATGAGTGGTTTTGAAAGATATTATCAAGTGGCTAGATGTTTTAGGGACGAAGATTTACGCGCTGATAGACAACCAGAATTTACGCAAATTGATATGGAAATGAGCTTTGTTTCTGAAGATGATGTTATGAATTTAACTGAGGGGTTACTTGCGCATATTTGTAAAGTTTCCAAAGATATGGATATTCAAACGCCTTTTGTTAGAATGACTTATAAGGAAGCTATGGATTTATATGGTAGTGATAAGCCAGATACGAGATTTGATATGAAAATTAATGATATTACTGATGGCTTTAAAAATACTGATTTTGCGGTATTTAAGGGTGTTATTGATGATGGTGGTATAATTAATGCGATTGTAGTTAGAAACGGTGCTGATAGCCATTCTAGAAAGGATATCGACAAGTTAACAGATTTTGTAAAGGTTTATAAAGCTAATGCTTTGGCATTTTTGAAGTATAATGGTGAGTTTAGCGGTAGTATTTCTAAGTTTGTTGATGATGAAACTGGCAATTATTTAAAAGAAAAACTTAACCTTGAAGACAATGATTTAGTTTTAATTGTTGCTGGTGATAAGAAGATTGTTAAGAATGCTTTAGGGGCTTTAAGATTAAAACTTGGTAAGGATTTAGGATTAATTGATGAAAATAAATTTAATTTCCTTTGGGTTACTGATTTCCCTATGTTTGAATATAGTGAAGAGGAAGGTAGATATCTTGCTTGCCATCATCCATTTACGCACCCAGCTGATGTTAATAGTTTAGATGATAAGGAAAATGCTTTAGCGCGTGCTTATGATATTGTTTTAAATGGTTATGAAATTGGTGGGGGAAGTATAAGAATACATGATCCTAAAGTTCAAGAAAAGGTTTTAGAAGCTTTAGAATTTTCTAAGGAAGATGCTTATGATAAGTTTGGATTCTTATTAGATGCTTTAACTTTTGGGGCGCCTCCTCATGGTGGTCTTGCTTTAGGTTTAGAAAGACTTACGATGATTTTGGCAGGGACTGACAATATTAGGGATGTTATTGCTTTTCCTAAGACAACAAGTGCTTCTTGCTTGATGACGCAGGCTCCTAATACGGTTGCTACTAAACAATTAGATGAACTTCATATTAAATTAAAATAAGCATAGAAATTTCTATGCTTTTATTGTATAATTAAATTCAGGTGGTTTATATGGAAAGATACCGTGAAATTGAGAAAAGTGTGATTAAAAAATACCGTAAGGAAATTTGGAGTAAGTTTGTAAAAGCGGTGAAGGATTATGAACTTATTGATGAAGGGGATAAGATTGCGGTTTGTATAAGTGGCGGGAAGGATTCTTTTTTACTGGCTAAGTGTATGCAAGAATTACAAAGACATGGTATTTTTAAATTTGATTTAGAATTTATTATTATGAATCCTGGTTATGCTAAAGAGAACATAAATAAAATTAAGGAAAATCTTGAACTTTTGAATATTTCTGCGCATATATTTGAAACACCTATTTTTAAGGTGGCTGATACTAGTTCTAGTCCTTGTTATTTATGTGCGAGAATGCGCAGGGGTTATTTATATGATTATGCGAAGAGACTTGGGTGTAATAAGATTGCTTTAGGTCATCATATGGATGATGTTGTTGAAACAATTTTACTTAATTTGATTTATAATGGTAGTTATTCTTCGATGATGCCAAAGCTTAAGAGTGATAATTTTGAAGGGCTTGAATTAATTAGACCTTTATATTTAATTAGGGAAAAGGATATTATTTCTTGGAAAAATTATAATGAACTTGAATTTTTAGATTGTGCATGCTCTGTTACTAAGAAAAGTGGTGGCAAAAGAGTTATGATGAAGGAGTTAATTGGTGAATTAGAAAAATACAATGTTGATGCTTTTAAAAGTATTTTCACATCGACTAGTAATGTAAACCTAAATACGGTTCTTGGATATATGAAAGATAAGGAAAAACATAGCTTTTTAGAAGATTACAAAAAATAATTTGTAAAGTTTTGCGGTAAGCATTTAAAATTTATGTGAAATGTGGTATAATGTAATTGTCTAGAAGATAGGACCATTATGAAAAACCTACAAGTTAGCGATAGGGAATCTGATTTATATATGGTGTTGAATACTTACATTCTTGTGAGGATCCTAAAATATATAATGTGATGCCCACCTGGGTGAGTCCGGTTTTTATCGTTAAAGTCCACTTCTGGACTTTTTGTTTGATTCATTGAAAAAGGAATTAGCTATTTACTAATTCCTTTATTTTTTCGGTATTTTTAAAATTTAATTTGGCAATTTTTCTTAAAACGTCTTCACCGTATTCTTTAACTAATTTAGCGCCAGCCTCATCAACTTTTTGTCCGGCTCCTTTTGGTATTTGCATTTTATATTCTTTAGACATTTTTTCAAATTCTTTTATTAATACATAACGGCTTATTAATGAAGCACAGGCTACTGATAGACATTGGTCTTCAGCTTTGGTTTCAAAGGTTATTTTTCTTTGTACTTCTGGAAGATTGTTTATATATTTATAATAAATAAATGGTTCTGTAAATTGGTCAACAACGATATAGTCGTGTTTTGGATATTTTTTATTCATATCTAATAATACTTTATTATGTAAAACGGCTTTAATTGTGTTTAAATTCATTTTTTCATTATATTTATTGTTATATTCTTCATTACTTAGAATCATACTAGAATAGGGGATTCTTTTTATTATTTGTGGAACGGTTTTTAAAATATGTTCATCAGTTATTTTTTTTGAATCTCTAACACCTAACTCTTCTAAAAATGGAATATCTTTTTTTGTTACGTAAGCGGCTGTGACAACTATTGGCCCAAAATAATCGCCGGTTCCGACTTCATCAGAGCCGATTGAAGTACAGTTGTATAATTTTTCATTATAATGGTTTTTTTTATCTTTAGTTTTTGGGTTGTTGTCGACTTTTTTATATTCTAATTTTTTATCTGGATTTAAATGTTTTTCTGTTTCCATCCAAATATTTGCGTCTATATCAGCGCTTATTCCTTGGAATACGGCTTTTCCACTTTCATATAAAGTTATCATAGTATCAGCTTCTTTAGCTTGGAATACGGCATAAGGTGGAGTTTTTTCTCTTTTTTTATCTTCAAAATATTCGATCATTTTTTCTTTAGTATTATCGCTTACTTTTAATGTTATTGTACGAACTTCGTTTTTTGCCATGCTATCACCTGTATTTAATTTTATCACAATTTCTTTATTATCGCAATTAAACATTTGACGACAGCTGTTGTTTTCTTGAAAAAAATATATAATTGTAATATAATTATAATGGAGGCTGGAATATGAATATAGTTGATATAGTAATTATTATTTTTATTTTGTTAGGAGCGGTTGTTGGTTGGAAACAAGGATTTACTAAAGCTGTTGTCAATTGTGTTGGATATATTGCGGTAATTATTATTGCGTTTTTACTTAAGAATCCAATCGGTGATTTTATGATGATGTATTTACCGTTTTTTGATTTTTTTGGATTAATTAAAGGTTTATCTGTTTTTAATATTGCTTTATATCAAGTTTTAGCGTTTTTACTTGTATTTGGTATATTTATGATTGTGCTTAAGTTTTTGATGGTAGCGACTAAAGTGTTTGAAACTATTTTAAAATTTACAGTGATTTTAGGGTTACCTTCTAAGATATTAGGGGCAATACTTGGACTTATAAAAAATTATGTTATTGTATTTATGGTTTTATATCTTTTAAGTTTACCAATGATTAGTGGGGTAAGTTTCTTAAATGATTCTAAGTTTGCGAAACCTATTTTGGAAAAAACTCCGATTCTTTCAATTTTTGCAGATAAAACGGTTAGCGTGGCAAATGAATTTGTACAAATAAAGGATAAATATGAAAATTCTGATACTGATGAGTTTAATTTAGAAACTTTGGATTTATTCTTAAAATATGATGTTGTTTCACTTGAAACAGTTGAAAAATTAGTTTCTAAGGATAAATTACATATTAAAAATATTGATAGTGTATTAGATAAATATAAGGAAGGTGAATAAAATGGAAATTATTGAAGCTAATGAAAGTAATTTTGATGAATTACTTACTCGTGGTGATATGCTTGTAGACTTTTATGCGACTTGGTGTGGCCCTTGTAAGATGCTTGCACCTGAGCTTGAAGAAATTAAAGATAAAATTCAAATTGTAAAGGTAAATGTTGATGAAAATATGGAACTTTGCAAAAGATATGGCGTTATGAGTATGCCAACTTTAATTTATTTTAATGGTGGCAGTCGTGATGTAAAAGTTGGGTATATGCCAAAAGAAGAAATTTTAAGATGGATAGGTAGATAGATTTAAAAAACTCAGAAATTTAATTTTCTGGGTTTTGTTTTGATGGGAGATTATTTTTATTTACTAAATTTAAATATTTTTGAATATTTTTATTGCTGTTTAGATAATTTTCGGTTTTGTTCATCCGATTTTTTAGTATTATTTTGTCTTTTTTGTATATAATAATTAGTAGGTATATCAGATTTGACATTTTTATTAAAATTTGATATATTGTTTTTAGAGGAATTAGCCAACGATGTAGAGAAGACATTTGTCGATGTACTACGATTTTGGCTAATTCTTTTTATATTCGTTATATCATATAACGTTTTTTTATTACCACTTTTTCCAATATTAATTAATCCTTCAAAAGATTTGTTTCCTACTTTAAATGTGGTTTTATAATAATCCCAGCCATCTTTTGCGAATGGATGTCTACTGTCGTCTTTTGCACTATGAGAATATTCTGATACTTTAATTAAGTTATCTAATTCTGTTGATGCTTTCATTTTTGATTCCTTTGTTGTTTTTGGTAATTGATTATTTGGATGAGTATATTCATTAGCTGTTTTTGATGTAACACTTATATTATCGGAGTTCATATATATTCCATTTTCTCTAAAATTATCTAATATATACTTTTTGGCAATTTTAGTCTGTTCCGCTAAAGTTTTGCCATCAAAAATATCTTGGTCTGTATCAACGTTAACAAACTTATTACTATTAGGGTCTTGTTGGATACTATATTTTTGAATTTTATCTAAATTATTATTTTGAGTTCTATACGCTTCTTTCCATTTATTTTTCAAATCTTTGATAAATAATTTTTCAATTAAATTACCTGTTATTCTGTTGGCTAATTCAATGATTTTATTATAGATTTTTTTGAACAAGCTAGGGTTATGTGTAGATAAATTATTTATGAATTCTTGATTACCTAATAATTGGCCTGCTATATCTGCTACTAATTCACTATTTATCTCATCAGTTTTATAAGCTTGCTTTATACTTTCTAAAGTACTGTTAAATTTAGTATGTTTAATGGCATAATCTATTATAAGTTTTTTTATATTATCTGTTTCTATTGCATGAGTGATTTCATGTATTAATAAAAATTCACTCGTCATATTTGAATTAGGGTTTATTTTTATTTCGACTTCGTTATTTTTATTAGTTGTTATTTGCGCGTTGACTGGATTGCCTGTCTTTGTAACAATAGAATTATCAAAAATAACATTATAATCTTTATCTTTTATAACTTTTTCTATTGTGTTTAATATATTATGTGTTTTTTCTGAATTATCAAAACCTACATTATCGGCTGATTGTCTTAGATTATTTGTTTTATCATCTAATCTTTCGTATGCATCAGTTTTTATTTCTTGTTCCAATTGTCTTTTGGAAAGGTAATTTTTATCTACTAAGTTTATGTAGTAATTTCTTTTGCTTTTATCTTTTATTGGAATAATTTTTATCATATGTGACCACGTGATAAAATT
>CANRSQ010000029.1 GCA_947642475.1 uncultured Mycoplasmatota bacterium | reverse complement strand
GAGACAAAAAAGAAAAAACAAAATAATAATATTTTCATTACTAGGCTTACTTTGTTTAATGACGGCAGGATATGCCGCATTTCAAACAAATCTAAAAATAAAAGGAACATCAGGTATTTCTAGTAATTGGGATATTAAAATAACCAATGTAACAAAATCAAATGAAGCCGGGGGAGCCGAAGAAGTAAAAGCTCCAACGTGGACCGATTTAACAGCTTATATGGAAGCTAATCTATATGAAAAAGGTGACTCTATAGAGTATGATGTAACAGTAGAAAATAATGGAACCATAGATGCATCATTAGATAATGTTTCAGAAAATATAAAAAGTACAAATGAAGCTGTTAAAATAACCTTTTCAGGATATACAAAAGGGGAAAAACTATTTAAAAACTCATCACAAATAATAAAAGTAAAGATAGAATATAATCCAGATTTTAATGGAACACCAGAAGAAGGCTCAGGAGAAATAAGTGTAGATTTAAATTATACCCAGGCCGAAGGAGGAACAATAACCCCGACAGATAAATATTTAGTAACTTATGATTGTACTACCAATGGCGGAAAAGATTGTACAAATTATAATGAATATCTAAATGAAGGTGATTCAGTAAACTTAAATTATACATCCAATAAAGAAGAATATGAGTTCATAGGCTGGAACACTAATAAAGATGCCGAAGAAGGATTAACTGAATTAAATATGTTAAATCAAGATATAACTTTATATGCCATATTTAAAGCTATAGCTCCACAAACATTTACATTAACATACAACTATAATGGGGCAACTGGAGGAAATACAGACCAAAGTAAAACCGTAGAGTATCAAAAGCCATATGGAACTTTACCAACACCAACTAGATCTTATGCTGTAACCTATAATTATAATGGGGCAACCGGAGGAAATAATGTAACAAGCACATCAAGCAATTATACATTTAATGGGTGGTATAATGAAAGCACATACATAAATAAAATTGATAGTACAGACACATATATCTTAACAAATGATTCAACAATATATGCAAGTTGGACTGAAACACAAGTAACACTACCAACCCCAACCAAAACAGGATATGTATTTAGTGGGTGGTATAGTGATTCAGGTTTAACTCAAAAAGTAGGAGATGCTGGGGCAAAATATACGCCAACATCAAATATCACATTATATGCTAAATGGATAGACAATATAAAACCAACTGTATCATTAAATCCAAATACACAAACAACATACGTAAAAAGTAAAGCAGTAACTGTAAACTTAGCAGATGCAGGAAGTGGATTAAAAGCAAGTCAAAATATTTATTACGCCTGGAGTACAAGTAATACAACTGCTCCAAGTTATTCATCATACGTAACAACCACTAACGCAGCAGGCGCCAAAACAGCATCAGTAACAGTACCAGCTACTTCAAATTCATCTTTGACTGGAACATATTATCTTTGGATAAAGGTCGGAACCTTATCAGATGTATCAGGTAATACATCTAATCAAGCAGTAAGTGCGCTATTTAAGTTTGATAATACAGTTCCTACTGGCTCTATTTCGTTTACTGGGTCATTAGGTACATCAGGAAGTAATAATGACAATGTTTATGTTACAGGAACTTCATGGGGAGCCACACCTTATGCTTCAGCAAGTTCAAGCGATGGACATTCAGGCGTAAAAACAACTTCACTTTCATGTACAAGTAGTAATACAAATGTAGCCACAGTTGCTAATAACAATTTTGGACAAGCCGTTATTACAATAAAATCCAGAAAAGGCACCGCTAACAATTATCAATACCTACAAGAAACTGCAACTATAAATTGTACATTAACTGTTACAGATAATGCTGGAAATAGTAAAAGTGTGTCATTAAGTAAATTAGCAGGAAATGGATGGTTTCCAGGAGGAAATCTAACTTGTTCAACCGGCAAAGGTGGATCATATAAAAATTGGTATTACGCTAATGGTTTAAACAAAGCAGTTGGATGGATATATACATACCACCCAACCCTAAAAACTAATATTTATTATTACACCAATAGTAATGGATTAATGGTTAGAGGCTGGCAACAAATAGGTGGAACCTGGTATTATCTAAACGATTATTGTACTTATAATATGACATATAAAACAACCTCTGGATATCAATATCCTGATGGTGGAATGATTTGGAATGATACTTTAATCAGAAAGTCAGATAACGCCCAATGGAAATTTGATTCAAACGGTAAATGTACATCAGGAAGTGGATGTTAGAAAGGATAAATTATGAAAAAGTATATAGTAGCCATTACTAGTATATTAATTGTATTATTGATTATATTAGGAATATACACATTAATAAATCAAAAAGCAACAAATGAAACACCATTAACCAACGAGGAAAAACAAGAATTAATTAAAAACCTAGAAGTAGGAAATGAAAATACAATTACAATAAATAAAAATGTAACTATAGGCGCTGATATAAAAAATAATAATCAAAAACAAGTAAAAATTACAAAAGTTAAAGCCACACTAAAAAATGATAGAAATGAATTAATAGACGAATTTTATATTAAAATAAATAAAACTATAAAGCCAAATAAAACTATAAAATTTAGTAAAACTATTGAACTGCCTCAAATTGAAGAAAGAGTATTTACAACATACGAAATTATAATATAAATACTAAAAGACGAACCATATTGTTCGTTTTTTCTTCTTAATAAATTCCTTACAAAAATGTAATAAAAAAACACTAACACCTAATAATAAAAATATGATACAATTATAAAAGAAGAAGGAATATTATGGAAAAAATAAAAGGACTAACAACCAAACAAGTAGATGAACTTACAAAACAAGGTTTAGTTAATTATAAAACCGATGTCAAAACCAAAAGTATTGGCCAAATAATTATGACCAATTTTTTCACCTTATTTAACTTTTTAAACTTAGGTTTAGGACTTGCCATTTTCTTTGTTGGTGAATATAAGAACCTATTATTTTTAGGTGTTGTAATATGTAATACTTTTATCAGTACCGTTCAAGAAATAAGAAGTAAATTAACAGTAGATAAACTATCACTATTAAATGAACCAAAAACCACCGTTATAAGAAATGGAAAACCAGAGAAAATAGACATTCATAAAGTCGTCCTCGGAGAAATTACCAAACTTGCTCCCGGAAATCAAATAGTAACCGACAGTACAATCGTCGAAGGAGAAGTTTTAGTTAATGAATCCTTAATAACCGGCGAATCAGAGCCAATTACCAAAACCAAAGGCGATGAACTATTATCAGGAAGTTTTATCGTCTCAGGACATTGCTACGCCAAAACAATTCATATTGGAAAAGATAATTATACAGCCAAAATATCCGCTGAAGCTAAATATCTAAAAAAGCCAAATTCCGAAATAATGAATTTCATCAAAAAAATAATAAAATATATTTCCATAGCCATAATTCCAGTTGGAATATTATTGTTTATTCATCAATTAGGACTAGAAGGAAATACCTTCAATGAAGCTGTTGTAAATACTGTTGCCGCCTTAATTGGAATGATCCCAGAAGGATTAGTATTACTTACAAGTACAGTACTTGCCATAAGTGTAATTAGACTATCAAAATATAAAGTTTTAGTTAGGGAACTATATTGTATAGAAACATTAGCAAGAGTAGATACCATTTGCTTAGATAAAACCGGAACCCTAACCGAAGGTGAAATGGAAGTAACCAAAGTAGTTCCTCTAGATTTAACACCAATGAGTGATATTACAGATGCCCTAGGAATAATGAGTTATCACATGGAAATAGATAACCAAACAATGCAGGCCATAAATAAAAAATATGCTAGAAAAAATGACTATAAACCAATAGAAATAGTCCCATTTTCATCACAAACAAAATGGTCAGGAATCTCCTTCGAAAAAGAAAGTTACATATTAGGTGCCCCAGAATTTGTTTTAAAAGATACAAAAAACATCAAAAAAGAACTAGATAACTATGCCAAAGATAGTAGAGTAGTCTTATTAGCAAAATCAAAAACAAAATTAAATAAAAAGTTGCCATCTGACATAAAACCAATGGCCTTAATTTTAATCAGCGACAAAATAAGAAAAGACGCCAAACAAACCTTAGAATACTTTAAACAACAAGGTGTTGATATCAAATTAATATCAGGAGATAACCCAATAACTGTCGCCGGAGTAGCAAAAAAAGTAGGACTAGATAACGTAAAATACGTTGATATGTATGAAACAAAATTAAAGATAGATAAGCTTGCCAAAGAATATAATGTTTTTGGTAGAGTAAAACCCAATCAAAAAAAGGCCCTAATTTTAGAATTAAAAAAACAAGGTCATACCGTAGCTATGACAGGTGATGGTGTAAACGATGTTCTAGCCCTAAAAGAAGCCGATTGCAGTATTGCCATGAATAGTGGTAGTGATGCTGCCAGAAACGTTTCACAATTAGTACTTTTAGATTCAAACTTTTCATCAATGCCAAAAGTAGTAAGTGAAGGAAGAAGAAGTATAAATAACATCCAAAGATCATCATCATTGTTCCTTTGTAAAACAACATATGCTACCTTACTTGCCTTAATATTCCTATTTCTAGATAGAGCATATCCATTTATACCAATTCAATTAACCCTAACAAGTATGGTTACAATCGGTATACCTTCATTTATTCTAGCCCTAGAGCCCAATAATGAGCGAATAAACGGAAAAATAATCATAAACGTACTTAGAAATTCACTGCCAACCGCCTTAACAATTGTCACCAATATAATAATCATTACAATATTGCCGGAAGTAATTAGACTATCAGAAGCAGAAGTTTCAACCCTTGCCGTATTATTAACCGGATTTACAGGATTCATGCTTCTTTACAAAATAAGTGTTCCATTTAATACCCTTAGAAGAGTACTATTTATAACAATGATATGCTTATTTATCTTTGGAGTAGTAGTTTTAAGAAATTTATTCTCATTAACATTCTTAACTCCACATCTCATAATACTAGCCGCAATACTTCTAATGATAGCCGTAACAGTGTTCAATATGTTTAATACAATATGCGATAAATTAACTAGAAAAATGAAATAAAATTAACAAGGTATATCTAGCGATAAAATTACCTTGTTTTTTTTTTTTTTTTTGATATAGTGTATACGGTGAAATATAATATGCGAAGAAAAAGAAGAAAAAATAAACAAATAAAATTTATAATTATAAGCAGTTTAAGCTTATTATTTATCCTAACAGTAGGATATGCCGCCTTTCAAACTAATCTAAATATAAGTGCAAAAGGAAATATTAAAAACAAAAGAATAAATGTTAATGATTTAAAACAAGATGTAGTAACCGCTGGAGATGGATTATATATTGATGTAATAGATGAAGGCCGTTATATTTATAGAGGTATTAACCCAAATAACTATATAACATTTAATAATGAGCTTTGGCGAATAATATCTTTAGAACAAGATAATACTTTAAAAATAATGAATGATAATGATTTAGGAATGGCAATTGCATGGGATGATAATGCTAATCCTGAGTGGGAAAATGCAAGCCTAAATAAATATTTAAATGAAACATATTATAATAATTTAAATACTCAAGATAAAGGTTTTATTTCTAACCATAAATTTAATACAGGAAAACTTTATATAAAATGGGAAGATGATATTTCTACAACCTCAGTAATGCAAGATGCTAGTAACGAAAAAAGAGAAAGCTGGCAAGGTAATGTTGGTATATTAAATGCGACTGACTTTGTTAAAAGTAGTCTTGACACAAAATGTATCAGTGCAAGATCATCTTGGATTTCAGAAACAGAAATGCCATGTAAAAATCAAAACTGGCTATATAAAGATGGTGAATTCTTTTGGACTATAAACGCTAATGATCCATCAAATCCAAATTATATTCATAATGGTTGGCTAATTCATAAATATATTGGTGGTTCTGGATTAAATGCAAAATATAGTACAGAAAATGTAGGTCTTAAAGCATATCCAGTTGTTTATTTAAAATCAGACATAACCTTAAAAGGTGAAGGAACCCAAAACAATCCATATACAATAAACTAAAAATAGCTCAAATGCTATTTTTTCTTTTAGACATTTCATTGACTTTACACACTAATTACTTTATAATTTAATATAGATAGGTGAGGATGATAAAATGAATAGAAAAGGGTTTACACTTATTGAACTAATCGCGGTTATCGTAATTCTATCTTTAATCGCACTCATTGTTTTTCCAGCAGTCAATTCAGTAATTAAAGACTCAAAAGAAAAAGCATATGAACAGCAAAAACAAACAATATTAAAAGCAGTTAAACAATTATCATATGAAAACTCAGATATACTTCCAGATGAAACCGATGGTTCAACAGAAACAATAAATCTTACATGCCTTACCACAGGATGTACAATAAATGGAAAACAAATAAATGGTGGATATATAAACGAAGACGAATTAAAGGATCCAAGAAACACAAATGAAAATCTAGAAGGTGTCGTAGAAATTACATACAATAATAATCAATATCACTATACATATAAAGAAAAAGAAAACATTACCGCTAAAAACGCAACTGGTAAATGGCTATTAAAAAATGCCTCATCAAAGGCTGTACTAAAAGCAAACGACAATACATATAAAGGAACAAATGCTGGAAATTATATAAATTTCAGCGGAAGTACATGGAGAATATTAAAAATAAATGATGATAATACAATTACAATAATCAAAAATACTCCAATAATTAAATTGGCATACGATAATAATGGTATAACAGATTTTGAAAAATCAAGCATTAATACATACTTAAATAATACATATTATAATTCACTATCACAAAAAGGCTATATCAAACCAACAAAACAATGTATTGGTAATAGTGATAATCCTTGTAGTAAAACATATACAGCTAATGTCGGTTTATTAACAACCGAAGAATATGTAAACGCATCAAATGATACAACCTGTAGTATGAATACTCCAAATAATTGTGTAAACGGAAATTTCTTAATAACAAATGAATCAGAATACACCATGAATTATAACGCCAGTAGAGTAATCGCGATAAATAATGGACTACTAACCCCAGTAGCTCCAAACACAATTTTAAACATAAGACCGGTAGTAACTTTAAAGGATACTACAAAAATAACCGGCGGAAGTGGTACAAATACTAATCCATATATAATCGGTTAATATTTGAAAACAAAACATAAATATAGTATAATGTTAAAGTATTTGAGGTGATAAAATGAAAGGAATACAAAACTTTATAAAAAATCATAAAAAAGGAGTAATTATTGGAAGTATAGTATTTTTTGTAGTCATAATAATCTTCTTTACAATCTTCTTTATAATTCCATCATTTGGAGGCAATAACTATGGAAATAGATTAGACGGTATAGAAGATCACAAAATTTCAAATAGTACTATCGATAAAATAAAAGACAATATCGAAGGAAAAGAAGGAGTTACAAAAGTTACTTACCATAATGAAGGAAGAATTTTAAACTTCACAATAAAAGTAGATGGCAATACAAAACCAGAAACATCCAAAGAATATGCAAATGAAATAGTAAAAGATATAAACGAAAAAGATTTAAAATATTACGATGTACAAATATTCTTAGACTCTGATGATAATACAAACGACTATCCAACCGCAGGATATAAACATAAAACATCAGACGATATAATTTGGGGAAACGTAGGTGGAAGTAGTGAATAAAAAATTTTGGATAGCCGCCTTATCAGTATTAATTGTACTAATAGGGGCAGCCTTATTCTTCTATTTTACAAAAGAAGATGAAAATGCATTAACAGTTACCGAAAAAAACTGGATTGAAAGCAACAAAAATAAAGTTATAGACTTATCAATTCCAAGTGATGTTCCAGTATTAAGCAGCAACGGAGAAGGTGTAGTTTTTGACTTTCTAGAAGCATTAGAAAAAAATACAGGATTAGACTTTAATAAATTATCATACACAATTGGAGAAAAACCATCAAGTGATTACGCTATTGAAGTAACAGACAGCGTATCAAAAGATGATATTCTAATTTATCAAGATAATTACGCTTTAGTTGCCAAAAATAAAATTCAATATAATTCCACAAATGAAATAAAAAATATTGTCATAGGAGTTTTGAATGATGATATGGATAAAGTAAATAAATACTTGTTAGGAAGTACAGATGTTACATATAAACCATATCAAAAATCCGAAGACATGATTGAAGATATGAAAGCCGATAAAATCGATGCCATGGCTTTACCACGACTTGAATATCTAAACGATATTATTAGTAATGATAATATGGGAATTGCCTATAACATAACTGAATATACAAAAGATTATGTATTAAAATTAGGTGATCAAAAAACACTAAATAATATCCTAAAAAAATACTATGAAAAATGGTCAAAAGAAAACTTTGAAACAGAATTCAACAAAAGTTTAGCTGAAAACTATTTTACGATCAACAAAATAGATGAAAAAGATCAAGTTAAATTTAGAAGTAAAAGATATAACTATGGATTTGTTTTAAATAGCCCATTCGACATAACAACAAAAGATGGTCTAAGAGGATTTAACTATAGTTTCTTAAACGATTTTGCCAAAGCTACTAATATCGAACTAAATTATAAAAAATATTCATCAATCGAAAACATGATTAATGATTTCAATAATAACAATTTAGATATAATCTTCGATTATAATAATACCGATAAATACAAAATGGACGTTTATGAAACAGTATCAGTTTACGATGAAAAAGTCGCAGTCATCGCTGATGAAAATACCGATATTACAGTTAACTCAATAAATTCATTAGCAGGTCAAACCGTAAAAATAATTAAAGATAGTAAAATCGCTAAATATTTAGAAGAACACAACGTTAAAACTAAAACCTATAATAATCTTGGTGATTTAATAAAAAGTCTTAATAAAAACGATATAGCTGCTATCGATTACTATGCTTACGACAACTACGTCAGAACAGACTTAAGCAAATTTAAAGCACTATATACATTTAATCTTGATGATGAATATACATTTGTAGCAAGAGATATAAGCGCTAACAAAACATTCAACGAACTATTCGATTTCTACTTATCATTCATTGGTGATAAAAAAATAATTAACGATAGTTACAACGAACTACTAAACTATACTAGTAATAACAAATTAATAAATACATTAATCGTAATATTTAGTGGAGTTATATTAATCATTGTAGGAATACTTACAGGAAAACTAATCAAAAAACGCAAAGATCATAACTCAAAATTATCAAAAACAGAAAAATTACGTTATATTGATAGTTTGACATCATTAAAAAATCGTAATTATTTAAATGACAACCTTAAAAATTGGGATGCCACAGATATTTATCCACAATCAATCATTGTTGTAGATTTAAACAATATCGCATACATAAACGATAACTTTGGACATACTGAAGGAGATAAGGTTATCGTTGAAGGAGCCGCAATCTTAATCAATAACCAACTTCCAAATAGTGAACTAATTAGAACTAGCGGAAATGAATTCTTAATATTTATGGTAGGACACGACGAAAAAACAGTTGTAACATATATTAGAAAATTACATAGAGAACTTAAAAAATTATCACACGGCTTTGGAGCCGCAATCGGTTATAGTATGATAACTGATGATATAAAAACAATTGACGATGCTGTCAATGAAGCAACATTAGATATGAGAAACAATAAACAAGAATCTAAGTAACGAGAGGTAGGCTAGACCATGAAAAAGTTTTTAAAAAAAATCTTTGATATTATCATGAAACCAGAAATGATGATATTGCCTGGGCAACTAGCCTTTTTTATCGTTTTAGCCATTTTCCCATTACTAACACTAATTGGGTATGTTGGTTCAAACATATCATTATTTTCAAATACTTTCGTTTCATTAATGAATAATATTCTTCCAACAGATGTTGCCAATATCATAATTCCATTTTTAAGCCAAAGCAAAATTACCGGCAATGTAGCTTTCTTTATGATAGTTGGTTTTTACCTAATGTCCAACGGAACAAACTCATTAATAGTTACCTCAAATGAACTATTCGGAATAAAACACGACCCATTTCTAAAAAGAAGAATAAAAGCCTTTTTCATGATACTTCTTCTAATGGCACTTTTCATATTTGATGTTTTAGTACTCGCATATGGAAATATTATTGTAAAAGAAATTATTAGTTTAGAAATATTTGCCGATGTTTCCGAAAAACTCTATAGCATATTTGTATTATTAAAGTGGCCAGTCGCATTTATTTGTATATTCTGGATTATAAAACTTATTTATTCAATCGCACCAGATGAAAGAATACCAAGCAAATATATGAATAAAGGCGCACTTTTCACCACCTTAGGATGGACAATTGTTACAGCCATTTACTCATTATACATCTCAAATTTTGCAAATTATCAAATGTTTTATGGCGGAATATCTACAATAATTGTTATGATGATCTGGATATACTTCCTATCATATATATTAGTTATGGGAATCGCTATAAATACAGCCGATTATAATCAAATCAAAAAAAATACGCATAAAAATGCAAAAGAAGTTCAAAATAATTAGTGGGATACATATTTGTTACCGTATGTATCTTACCCACAGACTACTAGTACTTAACTCAGTTTAATTGGAACATGAGCAGTATTAAATGGTAATTTAATCTCCTAATATAAGACTAGTAGATAGTAAAGTGGCGAAAAGCCGCTTTTTTTGTATTTTGCAAAATTTCCTTTTTTGTAAAGTAAAAACATGCAGATTTGCCAAATTTGCCTAAG
>CANRSQ010000028.1 GCA_947642475.1 uncultured Mycoplasmatota bacterium | reverse complement strand
ATTTTTACTATTCTTTTCTACCATATACATCTTATCAAAAAAAAAAAAAAAAAAAAACAAGGTAATTTTATTGCTAGATATACTTGGGATTTGTGGCGAAAAAATTAAAAATATAGACCTGTGTCTATACTAGGTCTATATATTTGAATAAATTATATTAGGTGATGTTTATGCGAGGATGGTGGTGTGGTCGCGGTAAATGGTGTATTCTTGGAATAATTTTTGGAATTATTTTATTCTACCAAATTTTAATTACTTTATTTATCGTTACACGTTTTAATGTATTTTTATTATTTTTCTTTATGATATGTGCATTTTTCTGTTTATTTAGATTGTTTTGGTGGTGAGACTTTCGGATTTATAAAGTATATCTATTTCTCTACTGATTTTGGTACACATATTGTATTCTGTACCTTCAAATTCGATTAGATTTGGCATACTTATTAATACAAATAATAGCTTTTTTTCATCTTCCATTAAGGGATAGTTGCGTTCATATTCTTTTAAAATGTCTTCGAAATCAAAGTCTAGCACGTGTTTTCTATATAATTTATAAAGATCAAAAACTGGGCTTCCTATTTTTGCTTTATCCCAACTTATTAAATATGAACTTTCATTTCTAATAAAGTGATCGAGATTTAAGTTGCCATGCATGACGACATTTCTTTGTTTTCGTTTGTTTTTGATTAGTTCGTGCCAATGGTCTAACTGATTTTTACAGTTATCAATACTATCATAGATTTTTGATATATTTCTAGCAAGTAAATATTCACTTGGACTCATGAATACTTTACTTTCTATTATGGTAATTATGTCTGTATAGTAACTATATAAATAATTTAAGTTACCGTCTATATCTTCATAAATTTCTTCATAATCATTTAAATCTATTTCTTTATAATGGGTTGTCTTACTATGTAACAAAGATACTAGATAAATTAAATCTAGTATTTTTTGTTCTTTGGGAATGTTGTAGTCATGAAGGTATTCGGTTATTTGATATTCATCTTCTTTTATATTATTTATAAATTTTGGCATATAATCGAAATTTCTAGATTTTAAATAATTAAGTATTTCTGTATCTAGGCTGCTTTCTTTATAAACATATCTTCCATTATTGGTATCGATGATATTTACTTTCCCATTTTTTTCATATCTAGTTGGCACTAGAGAATATCTTTTCAGTATTTCATTAATTTTCATTGGCTGGAATGATTATTTTATCACCGATTTTTACATCTGATAAATTATTATAGGCGTTAAGGGATTCTTTCTTAACTTCATATTCTTCAGCTATTGATTCTATTGTGTCGTTTTCGGTAACGATATGGATTTTATAAACGACGTATGCTTCATTTTCATCTAACCCATCGAATAACGATTTAACGTTTATTCCTTCTCTTTCTTCCTTTGGTTTTTCTTCTTCGAATGTTTCTAATTCTTCTGAAATTGTAGGGATTTCTTCTTGTCTATCTTCATTTTGATTTTCTATTTTTTCTGTTTCCATAACTTCCTCCTGCTCTTCAATATTATCAACTGAAAGTTCAATGTTTACTGACAATATTTTATTGTTGATAACTTCGTAATAAAAATCACTGATATCGATTTCAGCATTTTCAATTATATATTTTTTATCGATGTTTATATTGAATGGTAATTCATATTCGAAGGTATCTAAATGCATAGTGGTTTCGGTCATTTTATAATCACCACTAACAATAAATTTTCCGCTTATTAAACTTTCTTTTTGATTTGTAATTTCGTGTTCTAGTGAAATACTATTAATTTCTGCGATGTTGGTATCAAATGAGATGTCTTTTTTAAATGGAACTAGTTTTTTCATTATATCTCCTCCTACATAAGTATATTAATTTATTTTATTTATATGTATTATTCTTTAAGTTCTTTTTCTAAAGATTTTATTTGATAGCCTTTACTTTTTATATAGTTTATTATATTTTCTAGCTCGTTTTCTAATTCTTTATTTGTTTCTAAGGAAATTATGCTGCCTTTTTCTATTTTTGTTTTAATATTTATATATGGTTTTTCTTTTATTATGGCTGTGGGTATTATGGTGTATGAATTTTGAAGTTCACAATTTTTTAGGATTGTTTTATTTTGTTTTTCTGTATAACAATAGTTGTTTTTTTGTTTTCCAGTTTTGGTAATTATTGTTTTCATCCAAGTAAAGTCTGGATGTGTATAATCTTCCTTGGTGCTTAGGTTTCCGATTGTGTGTCCTTCTTTTATTTGGTTAATTATTAAGTTATTGTTTTGCTTTAGAAATGTACTATCGATGAAAAATGTGGCTTTTGTATTGGTTTTATTTAATGTGTTTATTATGTTATTTAGGTTTGTATTATTTGTAACTTTGAATATTAATGAGACTGTTTTTTCATTTTTATTTCCACTTATTATATATTTATCTTTATTGTCTTTTAATTTATTTTTTATTTCTAAAGGTTTGTATACTAAAAGTTTTTCGTCAAAGTATCCAATTTGTTTCATTTTAGTATAGGTTTTTTTTACATCTACTTTTTTGCCGTTTTTTCCTGGAATTATTGTATTATTTTTTATGATGGCTTCTGTTTGAGTTTGAACATAGTTATTTTGTTTTTCTTTTATTTCTGAAAGTAGGTCATCATTTAATTTGGAAACAACACCTACTTTTTCATTATATATAAAACTTCCAATTAGAAGTGTGATGATACCTAAAATTTGGAAACTTTGTTTCATAAAATCACCTTATGAAATTATATGATTATTTTTTTCTTTTTTGTCTATTTTCACGCTTTTTATAAGCTTTCATATTATATTATGAAAGGGGGATTATTATGGGACCATATTCTGATTTTTACAGACAAACTCCGATGAACTTTGGGCGTCCAGGCGGTCCAAGCAGACCACCGGGAAGACCTAATAGACCACCTATGGGTGGACCTAATAGAGTTATTGGTGGCGGATTCTTAGGGCCATTTTTATTAGGAGGTCTTACTGGAGGTTTAGTGGCGCCATTTTTCTATGGCGGTGGTTACGGAAGACCTAATTATTATTACGGACCATATTATAGACCATATTAAGGTATTTAAAAACGACATTTTTATTTTGTCGTTTTTAGTTTATAGTTAATTTATTGTGAATGGTTCATTTGATGTTCCAGAACCACTAAGCCCGATATCGGATGATAAATAGACAACTGGGTGGACGCTATAAGTGCCGCTAGTGCCATTCTTGTAGATATCACCAGCTGAACTTATAAGCCACATACGACTAGCGAGTGAAGTTGAATATGGTGACAATGTCCAATGAGAATTATCATGAAATAACCAAGTCGTTGTTTTACATGCTGCAGAATTTCCTGTTGCAGAAGTATTGGCATACACATTTCCACACAACTCTTTATTGGTATTTGTTTTTATATAATCTATTGCATTTATTAATCCTACTTTTCCTCTCCACTTATAAGCAGATTCCTGAGCAAGATCGGTTTCTAATGTTTGACCAGTCTGTTCTTTTAGTAAACCCACATTCCACGTATGGGTATTGACTAATGCTTTGACTTCGTCGCTTAAAGTATTATACCAGGTTCCATTTAAATATGTATTCAAGTATGCTTCTTTGTCTGGTAAATCATATGTTGTTGAACTTCCTACCTCTCTTGGCATTTTTGTTATGTTTGTTCCTGATGAATTTAACATAGTTGTCTTACTTCCCCAGACATTACACCCCCAGTATGTGGTTGTGGAGGAATCATAGTAACAATAGTCTGTACTAGTAGAGGACCATCTTGTTCCTGTCATAGAATTTGCACTTGTTACACCTGCTATACTTGTTGCATATCCTGGATCGTATACCATTCTTCCTAAGCTTTCATATTTTATAATTTTTAATGTATTATCTGGCTCTATAGATATAATACGCCATAGATCATTATCTAGTTTTATATAGTTATCTGGATCTTTGCCTTTATAAATATATTTATTTTTTTCTATATCATCTTTATATAGTCCGGGTCCTGAAGTTACAACTTGCTCTTTTAATTTTTCTGGGTTTAATTCTTTTTTTAATATATTTCCTTTTGCAGTTATATTTAAATTAGTTTGAAATGCGGCATAGCCTACTGTCATTAATCCTAACATTCCTATCATTGAAACAATTATTATCTTTCTTTGTTTTTTTCTTTCTCTTCTTGTTTTTCTATGTTTTCTTGCCATATTTTTTCTACCTTCTTTTCTACCATATACAGCTTATCAAAAAAAAAAAAAAAAAAGCAAGGTAATTTTATTGCTAGATATAGGTGTGCGTAATTTTATAATTTTTAAACATAATTTTTATTCATTTGGTGATAATGAATTGCAATTAAAGCAGAAAAGCCATTCATATAGCAACAATATTTAAATGACTTTTAAATTCGTTTGTACAATTGTTATATAGATTGGTGGTAAAATATGGCAATTAAATTTAAACGCATTAATGATTTAAGAGTAGACAGTGATTTATTACAAAAGGAAGTTGCAGATATTTTAAGCGCTAACAGAAATACATATCCACATTGGGAATCTGGATTATATGAATTTCCACTTGATATGATTGATAAATTAGCTAATTATTATGGTGTTAGTGTTGATTATTTAACTGGTCTTTCTGATTTTAGGGGCGACAAGTTTAGAAATTATGATAAGGAAATTTTGGCTAAAAGGTTATATGCTGTGCGTAAGAAAAATAATTTATCGCAAGAAAAACTTAGTCTTATTATGAATGGAATGAGTCAAATGAAATTATCTCGTTATGAAAATGGCGTAACATTAATTCCTTTTTCTACTTTATATTTATTTGCGAAAACTTTTAATGTTTCTATCGATTATTTGATGGGAAGAACTGATGATATGAAAATTAAAGAGGATATTAAAAAACAAGGGCAACTTAATTAGCCTTTGTTTTTTAGAAAAAATCACACTTTTGCAAGGTTTTTTGCTTTTTATCACACTTTTTACAGGTTTTTAGGGTATTTTTATCACATTTTTGCAAAAAAAGAAACTAGTTTGTTTCATTTTTGATATATTCTTTTGCAACTTCGCTTAGTCCTTCTATTAGTTTTTCCATATTTTCTTCTTCTTTTATTCTAGCTCCGCTGGCATAGATGTGTCCACCACCGCCAAAGTTTGCGGCTACTTCATTTATAATTGGACCTCTTGATCTAATAGATGTACGATAGGCTTTTATTTCTTTATCATAGGTAAATGTTACCCATATTAACATTTCATTTATATGATTGAAATTATTTATCATATTGCCGGCTGTTGCGACATCAACGCCATATTCATTTAATGTATCTTCATCGATTATGATATATCCTACTTTATCTTCATTAATTACAAAGTTTTGAGACAAGTATCCTTGGAATTTTATTTCTTTATATGGCCTCATATAAAGGTTATCATATATTTGAGTGATATCTAGATTTTGTTTTTCTAAAAGTTTACTTACTATATTAAATGTTTCTGGTGATGTATAAGCGAACATAAATCTATTGGTATCGGCTACAATACCTGTATATAATAATTCGGCGGCTTTTTTATTTAATTTTAGTTTTGTATTAAATGAGAGTTTGGCGATCATCTGGCATGCGCTGGATGATGTATCATCTATCCATTCTAATTGGCATGTTTGTTGAACGAATGGATGATGGTCTATTTTAATGCTTTTTTTAAATATTCTTGGATCTACTCCGTCTACTCTTTTGGCGTCTGGGGTATCAGTTACAATTAATAAGGCATCATCTATTTCTTCGGGAGTTTTATCTAAAAGTCCCATGAATTTGAATTTGCTTGTTGGATTTCCAATTACATATACTTCTTTTTCTGGAAAGGTATTTTTAATTAGTTCTTTTAGTCCTAGTGAGCTTCCTAGGGCATCGGGATCTGGTCCAATGTGTCTGGCGATGATTATTTTATTATTTTTTTTTATTTCTTTATATATTTGTTTATATATGTTCATATATATCACACTTTCTATTTTAAAAGTTCATAGGTGTCTTTGGCTATCATTAGTTCTTCATCTGTTGGAATTACATAACATGGTATTTTGGATTCTTTGGTGGTGATGATTCCGGTATTTGTTTTGGAAAATTTGGAAATATTATTATTGGCGTTTTCATCTAAGTGGATATCTAGTTTTTTTAATTTATTTATTAATTTTTTTCTAAAGTTAATGGCATTTTCACCAACACCACCACATAAAACTATGGCGTCTATATTATATAATTTTAAATAGTATTTTGCAATAAAGTCGGTTATTTTATTTATATACATATTATTAGCAGTGATGGCTAATTCGTTATTTTCTTGGATTAATTTTTCTAAATCTCTATTATCACTTACACCGCTTATACCTTTTAATCCACTATTTTTATTTAGGATTTCATCTATTTCATCGATGTTTTTATTTTCCATTTTCATTATATAAGGTAGTATGGAATAATCTATATCTCCACATCTGGTACCCATCATTAGTCCACAGTTAGCGGTGAAGCCCATTGAGTTGTCTATTGAATTTCCTTCTTCGACAGCGGTTACACTGGCGCCGTTTCCTATATGACAAATTATTAGATTTGGTTTTTTATTTAGGATTTTTTCCATTTGCCCTGTTATATATTTACAACTGATTCCATGAAAGCCAAATTTTCTTATACCATATTTTTGGTACCATGTTATTGGAACTGGATATAGGTAGTTTTCTGTTGGAATGGTGTGATGAAATGCGGTATCGTATATGGTCACTTGTTTGGTGTTTGGTAATAGTTTTTTAAAGGCTTTGATACCGGCAATATGTCCTGGCATATGAACTTTTGATAATATGGTTATATTTTCTAATCTTTTGATTATATTTTCATCTATTATTTCGGGTTTATATCTACCGGCTCCATTTACGATGCGATGTCCAATTGCATTTATGTCTTCTAGATTATTTATTATTTTATTTTCTAATAAGATTTCTATTAAACATTGTACGGCTTCTTCGTGGTTATATAGTGGTTTTTGTGTTTGGGTTATTTGGTTATTGATAATTACTTTTACATCGGCATCTTGTCCTAATTTATCAATATAACCATAGATAAGGTTTTCTTCTTCGGGCATGTTATATAGTTTGAATTTTAGCGATGAGCTTCCGGCATTTACTGATAATATTTTCATTGTATCACTCCTTTTGGAATTTCATATACTCGGACTGAGCAGTTTGGTATTTGTAGTGGAGTTAAATCGTTATCATTTGGGATTCCTGTTATATAGTAATGAATAGCTCTTGCTATTCCGCTATGGGTTACTAATAAAATGTTTTTATCAGGGTATTTTTGGTTTAGATCTGTTATTAAGCTATCTATTCTGTTGAATAAGTCTTTTAGGCTTTCTCCTGGTTGATTTATATTGTTTTCGTAATTCCAAAATTTGTTATAATCTACGTCTTTTTTTCTTTTAAAGGTATACTCACCATAATCTCTTTCGTTTAATCTTTTATCTATTATTATTGGTTTGTCGGCGACAATACTAGCGGTAATTCTAGCTCTACTAAGTGGTGATGATAGGATAATGTCTATATTTTTATCTTTTAAGTATTCTTTGGCTTTTTTTGCTTCAAATATTCCATTTTTTGTTAAGTCTGTTTCTTTATTACCACTTATAAGGTGCAGGAGATTATTATTTGTTTCTCCGTGTCTCATTACATATATTTTCATTTTGTGTTACATCCCCTTTTTATTTTGCGCTGGCAACCCATGTTCTGGCGATAAGATCGTGCAGACCTTTTTTATCTTTTCTGTAAATAACCATAAACATGCTGGCTAATATTAGTCCAATTTGAATAATACCTAATATGGTTACGGTTATAAAGTAATAGTTTGCAGGTACTAATAGTGAGCATATAATAACGGCTATTAAATAAAATAATCCATTTATTATTAGGTTTCTTATGAATAATTTTGTGATTGTAAGTTTTCCATTACTTGTAGCTCTAACGTTTATATCGGCAATTTTCTTTCCGATTGTTTGTCCGTTATTGAAGTATGGTAAGACTATGAAGTAACTAATTATATAGATAACGTTTATGATGTTTATAATTATATTATTTAAGTCTATTTGTTTATAGAGTTCACTTGATTGTGTTAGATATTGGATAAAGTTTATATCACCACTAGCGTAGCTTAGTGTAAGTAAGTTTAAATTGTTATTTAAGCTTGTGTTATCTGGCTTATATAGGATATTAATTAGTCCTAGTATGGCAAGCATAATGATGATATCTATTAAGTAGGCGGTCATTCTTTTTTTTAGTGATGCTTTCATAATTTCACCTTCTATTCTTTTCTATTATCAATTATACAATAAATCTTTGTTACTAGCAAACATTAAATTTGTATAAAAATAAAAGATAGTTTATAATACTATCAGGTGATTTTATGAATGGCATCGGAATTATTTGTGAATATAATCCTTTTCATAATGGCCATATTTATCATATTAACAAGGTTAAGGAAATGTTCCCTGGATGTCCAATTATTCTTGTTATGAGTGGGAATTTTACTCAACGCGGGGATGTTAGTATTATTGATAAATGGTCTAAAACGGATATTGCGTTAAATTATGTTGATTTGGTTATTGAACTTCCTTTTGTATTTTCTTGTGCTTCAGCGGATATTTTTGCTTATGGAGCGATTAATATTTTAAAGGAATTTGGGGTTAGTCATATAGTGTTTGGTACAGAAAATTTAAATGAAGATGATTTAATTAAGGTGGCTAAGGTTCAAAAATTGGGTGAATTTGATTTACTGGTTAAAAAATATTTAGATGAAGGTATTAATTACCCTACTAGTTTATCTAAGGCTGTTTATGATTTATGTGGGATTACTTGTGATAGTCCGAATGATTTGCTTGGTATAAGTTATGTAAAAGAGCTTATTAATACTGACATTAAACCGGTTACTATTAGGCGTACTAATGATTTTCATAGTAAGGATTTGGATGGATCTATTAGTAGTGCTTCTAGTATTAGGTGCGCTTTAAAGGAAGGTAAAGATGTTAAAGATTATGTTCCTTTTGAAACTTATGAAAGTCTTAGTGATTTACATTTTAATGAGGATTATTTTGATTTACTGAAGTATAAAATTATTAGTGAGATTAATGATTTGGATAGATATGTTAATGTTGATGAGGGGATTGAAAATAGGATTAAAAAATATATTTATGATGCTTCTTCTTTGGATGACTTAATTATGAAAGTTAAAACTAAGCGTTATACTTATAATAAGTTAAATAGAATGTTTACTTATATTCTCTGTGGTTTTACAAAAGAGGAAAATGTTCATGATTTAGAATATATTAGAGTTCTTGGTTTTAATGATAAAGGTAGATCATATCTTAAAAATATTAAGGATAGATGCGAGTTACCTATAATCACTCAGTATTCTAACAAGTATAAAATGCTTTCTACGGAAATGAAGGTTAATTATATATATTATTTAAATAAAAAAGATAAGGCTTTAATGGATTATAAGCATAAACCCATTATTAAATAGCTTTATCTTTTTTGGCATTTTGGGCAGTAGTATGTCCCTCTACCGCCAACGGTTATTTTTTCTATTTTGGTTTTGCAGGTTGGGCAAATTTCTTTGGTATGTACTAATAACTCATTTTGAAATCTGCCATGAACGCCTTCGCTTGAGGTATAACTTTTTACAGTTGTTCCTCCAAGTTCAATGGCTTTTTCTAATGTTTGTTTTGTATATTTTATGATATTATTTAAATCTTTATCTGTTAATTTATTTCCTTCGGTTTCTGGATGAAGTTTACTTAAGAATAATACTTCGTCGGCATAGATGTTTCCAATACCGACAATTATAGATTGATCTAATAGTTGTGTTTTTATTGGTTTTTTATTTAATTTTGTTTTTAAATATTCTTTGGTTAAGGTTTCATCCCATGGTTCTTTACCTAAATCTTTTAGTGGTTTTTCATCATAAACTTTGCCTTTTTCTATTAGGTACATTTTCCCAAATTTTCTTGTATCATGATATCTAAGTTCAGTATCATCACTGAAGGTAAAGGTAACGTGTTCGTGTTTGTTTCTTTCATCATTTTTATTTCTAATAAAGTATTTACCTTCCATTCTTAGATGGGAAAGTAAAAAGTAATCATCTAATTCAAACATAAGCCATTTACCACGTCTTAATATATCGTTTATGGCTTGGTTTTTTATTTGTTTTTTGAATTCTTCTACTTTTGGATGGGCGATTATATTATCCCAATATATATTTGCGAGTATTATTTTTTTGTTTAATATTTGTCTACGTAATGTATTCTTTACAGTTTCTACTTCAGGTAATTCTGGCATATTGATTTTCCTTTCTATTTCTCATGATTGGGTGGGATATTTTTTTATTTTAGGGGCTTGTGTCAAATGTGTTTGACAATTTTTGACGCTTTTTATTTATTATACACCTTTTATTTAAAAAGAAAAAGACTGAAACTTATTTCAAAGTCTCAATCTCTTTTTCTGATAAATTGGTAACTTCTGATATTAAATTAATATCTATTCCTTTATTAAGCATATTTTTGGCGATTTCTATTTGTTTTTCTTTGGAACCTTGTTCTAAACCTTGTTCTCTGGCATTATTCATTAATGTATTTTGTAACTTTTCCATTTCCTCTTCTTCACTCATAAATTCTATAAATTCAGGATCTTTATTCATTTTTATAACCTTCCTTTCGAGTCCTTATTTTTACAGGTGACTATTTGCTAACAAAAAGATTGAAACTTATTTTAAAGTCTCAATCTCTTCTTCTGATAAATTGGTAACTTCTGATATTAAATTAATATCTATTCCTTTATTAAGCATGTTTTTGGCGATTTCTATTTGTTTTTCTTTGGAACCTTGTTCTAAACCTTGTTCTAAGCCTTGTTCAACACCAGAGTCATATCCTTCTTCTCTGGCATTAT
>CANRSQ010000027.1 GCA_947642475.1 uncultured Mycoplasmatota bacterium | reverse complement strand
TTCATATACAATGTACGGTAAAACTATAACGAATCCCTGCAAGAAATCAAAAAAAGTTACAAAAATACAAAATTCCCTTTTCTGCACATTTTTTCTTACAGATTTGCCAAATTTGTAAAATAAAGTTTAAGAAAAACACAAAAAAAGGAACATTAATTCCTTTTACTAACCGCAATCCCATCACCAATATCAAAAAATTCAGTAGAAAATTCACTATTATTTTCCAAAAAATCTTTATATTTATTAATTTTACCAACTAACTGACGTAAATTACGATTTCTAATTACTACATCAGGTTCAGTTAAACCATGAAAAGATAAATTATCAGAAATAATAACTCCACCATCAGCTAAATTACTCTTATATTTTTCAAAAAACTTAATATATTGAGCCTTAGCCGCATCGATAAAAATTAAATCAAATTTACTACTTATTTCAGTTTCTAATGCATCACCTAAAATAATATCAATTTGTTTATCTAAATTAAACTTACCAATATTTTTAATAGCTTCATTGTATCTTATTTCATCTCTTTCAATTGTTACTATTTTTATATTTGGATTTACACTCGCCATTTGAATAGCCGAGTATCCAATCGCACTGCCAATTTCTAAAATACTTTTGACACCATTTTTTTCAATGTAATCCTTTAAAAACAAAATCCCATCTTTTTGCATAATAGGGATATTGTTTTCATCGGCATACTGTTCTAACCTATCCATTTGCCCTCTTTTTTTAATTTATTAATTATTTCCTGATGTTCATTAGCATTTTTAGTAAAATAAACTTTCTTTTCACTATCAGCCACAAAATAATAACAATCTGTATCAGTCGGATTAACCGCCGCCTTAATCGCACTTAAACTAGCATTTGCAATTGGCCCAACCGGAAGACCTCTCATCGAAGTACATCTCGTATTATAACCATTACAATCATTAAGCTCTGATTTAGTTAATTTTTCAGTCATCGCCTTTTTAGCCGCATAATAAGTTGTAACATCACTACCCAATGACCACTTATTATTTAAACGATTATAAAATACTCCAGCTACCTTCGCACGATCACTATCAGTAACCGCCTCTAATTCAACTAATGAAGCCAAAGTTAAAATATCATGAACACTATATCCACTATTTTCAATATCAGACTTTAAAGGAGTTAATTTACTATTTGTATTATCTAAAATTTTAGTTAAAATATTGTCTAAAGTAAGTTCATCCTTTTCTAAAATATAAGTGTCTGGGAATAAATACCCCTCCAGACCATAATAAATCTGTGGATCTAATGTTTCATCAGTAATAAACCAATATTTATTCATCAAAGATTTAATATAATCATCATTAGAAATTTTAGCCAAAAATTCTGAAGCAGGTATCCCAGTTTTTTCCTCGATTATATCTGCCATTTGCACAGCATTTAAACCCTCTCTAAAAGTTAATTTAACACTAGTATCCTTTACATTATCTTGATTACCAAGTGTTTCAACAATCTCAGCTACACTCATAGCTTGATTAAGTTCATAAGTACCCATATCAATATCAGTAGGTTTATGAAATTTTAGGAAAATTTTATAGAAAAATTCTGATTTGATTAATTTTTTTTCTTTAAGTATAGAAGCAATAGTATAATAATTACTACCCTTTTCAACCGTTACAGTAATAGGCTTAGTATTACTACTAACAGGACCGGTTTCAAATTTATAAAGTCCTAAAAAACCAACTATAACTAAAATAATAAGCACTATTATAAATAGTGCAAATTTTTTAATTGAAAACTTACGTCTTTTAACTGTCATTAACTATTAATTTGCTTCCTCAACTTGATTTTGCATCTCTTCAAGAATTGTTTCAATAATCTTCCATTCTTTTTCAGTTTCAATTGGGATTAATTCTAAAGCAGCCATATCATCAGTTTCGCTCATTTTTAAATCTTCTGGATTATAAATTGAAGCATATACTCTAATATTTCCTTCCTCATCAATAGAATTATCAGTGTAAACAATATAATTTTTTCCAGTTTCAGGTGATTCAAACATAAATAATGTATCACAATCAATTTGTCTTCCTTCAGCATCTACAGCTTTAAATTTTAATTCTTCTTTTCCTTCCATGATTTCTCATTCCTTTCTTTATCCAAATAAGTCTGTAAAATTATATTAGCCGCTAAACTGTCAATCTTTTGTTTTCTTTTTTTTCTTGACATATCAGCCGCAATCATATAACTACTAGCCTCTTTGGTAGTTAACCTTTCATCTTGCATAACCACTTCAATTCCAAATGCATCTTCCAGCATTTTTTTAAATTCCAAAGTAGTTAATGCTCTGTCACCAACTGAATTATTCATATTTTTAGGTAAACCTAAAATTATTTTTTCAATCGGTTCTTTTTCAATAATAGAAGATAAATCCTTAATCGCGCTATCATAATCAGAATCAGAAAATCTAATTACACAGTAAGTACTTGCGACAAGTTTTGTTAAATCAGAAATCGATACACCAAGTGTGCGAGTTCCTAAATCTAAACCTAAATACTTCACCAAATCACCCTCTATTATGTACACTATAATTTTAACATTTATTTTAAACTTTGTACACCCCTTTATTCTTTTTTACACAAATAGACAATCCAGTAGTGTTTACAATTAATAAAACTATGTTATAATGAAAATAAAGAATGGAGGATAAAAAAATGGTCTATACAAAAAGAAGAAAAATAAAAAAAGAAGCAATAATCGCCATAGTCGCAGTAATTATTGTCATAATATTAATTATTACAGGTATTTGCCTTTATAAACACTTTACCAGTAACGAATATAAACTAGGCAAAATAGGATATAACGAAAAAGAAATCGCTACCCTACTAAAAGCTGATGAAAAAGTTTTAAACAAAGCCTTAGAAAATGATTATGATAAATATTTAATCCCACTAACAAAAGAAAAATATTTCTTGTGGAAAAACTATGATAAATATGTAAAAGAAATCAAAAAAACATTAGAAAAATCTAACAAAATAGATTATACAGACATCGTTACTAAAGTAAACACCAAACGTAACTACGATTATTATACCCATACCGAAAAAACAAATATGGATTTAGGAAACGCTATTCTAGTAAATAAATACTACTCCCTACCAGATAAATATGCCCCACAAGATATTGTTGATGTTAGTAATTGGCACGCTTACGGAAACATAAAATTAAATAAAGAAGCTTATGAAGCCTTCAAAACTATGTTTAATGCTGCTAAAAAAGACGGTATCACACTAATAATTAACTCTGGATATCGTACCTATGAATCCCAAAAACAAACATATGATGATTATAAAAATTGGTATGATGAAGAATATGCCGATGGAATTGCCGCTAGACCAGACTTTTCAGAACACCAAACAGGACTTGCCTTAGACATCATAACCTACGGGACATCAGGAAAAGAATTCGAAAATACTGATGCCTATAAATGGCTCCAAAAAAATGCTCATAAATATGGATTTATACTAAGATATCCTAAAAATAAAGAAGATATCACAGGATACAATTATGAGTCATGGCACTATCGTTACCTAGGTAAAGATTTAGCGCAAAAAGTAAAAGATAGTGGCCTAACATATGATGAATATTATGCTTATTATTTAGATAAGGAGTAAGTAAATGAAAAAAAGAAAAATAAAAAAATCACCCATCATCTTATTAATACTACCCATTATAATAGCTATAACCATATTTTTCATATTTAATAAAGATCCAAAAGAAACACCTAAAACAGATCAAACCATTAAACAAGAAACAGATCCAATAATCCAAAAACTAAAAACAGAAAAATACTATATAGAAAGCAATCTAGATAGATATTTAGCCTATTCAAAAAATAATCCAGATTTAACTAACGAAAAAATAATCATGGATGTCAATTCAAATCTCGATAAAACAAAATACGAAGATATCGAAAAAACTAATATCAAAGATGACAACCTTATGCTTGTAAATAAATATTACTACTTAACCGAAGATTATGAACCAAGCGATTTAGTAACCCTAACATCTAAATATAATTCCGGCGTCAATAGTAAAATGCGTAAAGAAGCCGCTGATCATTTTATGGAAATGTCTGATGCTGCCACATTAGATAATATAACAATTAAAAACGCATCAGGTTATAGAAGCTACGCTTATCAAGTAAATCTATATGATAAATATGCCCAAAGAGACGGCAAAAAAGCTGCTGACACTTACTCTGCTAGACCAGGATTTTCAGAACATCAAACAGGACTAGTTTCCGACATAAACCAAATTGACAATAGCTTCGAAAACACTGATGCCTTCAAATGGCTACAAAAAAACGCTTATAAATATGGTTTTATTCTAAGATTTCCAAAAGATAAAGAAGATATCACTGGCTATCAATATGAGCCATGGCACTATCGCTATGTTGGAACAAAAGTCGCAAAACAAATGCATGACGAAAATCTTACATTAGAAGAATATTATGCATATTACATCCAAAACAAATAATTAACTTAAAGTTGACAACCAAAAAAATAAATGATATTATTTTAATAGAACTGGTGCAGTCTTTGAGCAATTGGAGCTCTATGGAGGAATCCAGTTCAACATACTACAAATTACAAAGTAAAAAGTAATTCCAAATTAGGAATTACTTTTTATATACTCTAAAACCTCATCACAAGTTTTACTAAAATCCTCATAATTAGTTTTAAACCATTTTAAATCCATTTGATTATTAAACCAAGTATACTGCCTTTTCGCATAATGACGACTTCTTTGTTTAATAAGTTCTATTGCATCTTCCATGCTAATATTACCATCAAAATATTCAAATAATTCTTTATAACCAATAGGTGTCATAACCGCCTTAGTTCTAACCCCACTGTCATATAAATCTTTAGCCTCTTTTTCAAGACCCAAAGTAAACATTTTATCGACTCTTTGATTAATCTTATAATATAAAATATCCCTTTCAGTTGTTAAACCAATAAATAAAGTATCATATAAAAGATTATTATTTTTTTCTTTTTGACTAAAAGGTTTACCATTCGCCTCATAATAATTAAGCGCACTAATAATTCTAACCCTGTTATTTAAATGAATATTAGTTTCAGGATCAATTTCTAATAATTTCTTATAAAGCTCATCATTACTTATCCCCTCATAATCATTACTAGCCTTATCCTTAAACTCATAATCATATAAAGCTGCCTTAATATATAAACCAGTCCCACCTACTAAAATAGGTGTTTTTCCTCTAGCTAAAATATCATCAATACACTTTCTCGCATCTCTTTGATAATCAAATACCGTATAATCTTTAGTAATATCAAGCATATCAAACAAATGATGACAAATACCTTTAGTATCACTTTCCTTGTTAGTCGCAATTTCCATTCCTTTATAAATTTGCGTACTATCAGCATTTATAATTTCACCATTTAATTTAGAAGCAATATCCAAACTAAGATCAGTTTTACCAACCGCTGTTGGACCAGTTATAACAATAACCATCTAATCACCTACTTAATAAACATACTGTCACCAAAAGAGAAAAATCTATATCCCTCTTTCACCGCTTCTTCATAAGCCTTTAAAATATTTTCTTTACCCGCAAGCGCACTTACAAGCATAATTAAAGTAGACTTAGGTAAATGAAAATTAGTAATAAGTTTATCCACAGCTTTAAATTCATAACCTGGATAAATAAAAATATCTGTAAATCCACTAGTAGCTTTAAACTCACCATATAAATTCATAACCGTTTCCAAAGTTCTAGTACTAGTAGTTCCTACACTTATAATATTATGGCCACTTTCCCTAGTTTTATTTAATAATGTAGCCGTCTCCTCACTAACAATATAAAATTCACTATGCATTTTATGGTCCTTGACATTACTAACAGAAACAGGTCTAAAAGTACCAAGACCAACATGTAAAGTAACATAAGCAATATTAATTCCTTTTTCTAAAGCTTTATCTAAAAGTGAAGGCGTAAAATGAAGACCAGCTGTTGGCGCTGCCGCACTACCAACATTTTTCGCATATACCGTTTGATAACGATTTTGATTCTCTAACTTTTCATGAATGTAAGGAGGAAGTGGCATCTCCCCTAATTCATCCAATATCTCATACAAAATACCAGAATAAATAAGTTTAAAATGACGAATCCCCTCATCAAAAACTCCTACACATTCAGCTTTAAGCTTACCATTACCAAAAGAAATAATAGTTCCTTCCTTAACACGTTTAGCCGGTTTAGTTAAACACTCCCAAACATCATTTCCCTTTTCATTAAGCATCAGCATTTCAATAACCGCGCCCGTTTCCTCTTTAACACCATAAAGTCTTGCCGGAATAACCTTAGTATCATTTAAAACCAAAGTATCACCAGGTTCCATATAATCTAAAATATCCGTAAAATGGCGATGTTCCAATTCTCCAGTTTCTTTATCTAAAACAAGTAACCTCGAAGTATCTCTTTTTTCCAAAGGCGTTTGCGCAATTAATTCTTCAGGTAAATAAAAATCAAAATCATCAGTACTCATAATATCACTCCTCAAAATCATTAGAAGCCTTTAAACCTAAATGTTCATAAGCTTTATCAGTAACTATTCTACCACGACTTGTTCTTTTTAAAAAGCCATTTTGTAACAAATAAGGTTCATATACATCCTCAATAGTCGTAACCTCTTCGCCAATAGAAGATGCCAAAGCATCAATTCCTACTGGCCCACCATTAAATTTTTCAATAATTGACTTAAGTAAATTATAGTCAGTTTCATCAAGCCCAGAAGCATCAACCTTAAGTCTGTCTAAAGCAATTTTAGTAATTTTCAAATCAATATTACCACTACCTAAAACTAAAGCATAATCACGAACACGTTTAAATAATCTATTCGCAATTCTAGGCGTTCCCCTACTTCTTCTAGCAAGTTCCAAAGCCGCATTTTCATCAATGCTGCAGCCTAATACCCTACTAGTACGAAGTACAATTTCCTTAAGTTCATCTTCAGTATAAAAATTAAGCTTAGACACAATTCCAAATCTATCACGTAAAGGACCTGTTAAATCACCAGCACGCGTAGTTGCCCCAACCAAAGTAAAAGGCGGTAAATCAATTCGAATATTACGACTAGAAGAATCACTACCAACAATAATATCCAAAGTAAAGTCTTCCATAGCCGAATATAAAATTTCCTCAATATATCTTGGAATACGATGTATCTCATCAATAAATAAAACATCCCCTGGTTCCAAAGTAGATAAAACAGCCGCTAAATCACCACTTTTTTCAATTGCTGGACCACTAGTAGTTTTAATATTAGTCCCAAGTTCATTCGCAATAATATAAGCCATAGTAGTTTTCCCAAGTCCTGGAGGCCCATATAACAAAACATGATCCAAAGATTCATCACGCATTTTAGCCGCTTTAATAAAAATATCTAAATTTTCTTTTACTTCAGTTTGACCAATATATTCATCAATACTATCAGGTCTAATTGTCCCCTCAAAAGTATCCTCTTTAAGTTCATGATTAGTTACAATTCTCTCATCCATAACCTTACCTCCTTAACACTTTTTGAAATCCATTAAGATCTACACCTTTAACTTTTTCTAAATAACAGTCTCCACATAATGGCTCATATTCATAACAATCTGTACCATCAATTACCACGGTAGGTCCGTCAGTTTCAAATTCACCATTTTTCTTTCTACCTACAAACCTCGCAATTTTACCACATCCACATAAAGTCTGAATCTCTTCAAGAACATCCGCGATCTCCAATAATCTTTTACTGCCATCAAAAGATTCCATTAAAAAATTATTTCTAAGGCCATAACAAATCACTGGAATATCCATAGCCTTACTTACCAAAAATAAATCATCTATTTGTTTCGGCGTCAAAAACTGAACTTCATCAATAAAAATAGATTTTATATTCTCAAGTTTTCCAGCCAAAACAGAAATCACTTCATCAGAACTATCTAATATAATATCAACTTTCCTGCGAAGACCAACTCTAGATTCAATATGATCATCACCCTTAGTATCAACCTTAGGTTTTATAACTAAAACATCAAAACCATTTTCTTCATAATTATGAACAGTTCTCATTAAATCAATACTCTTGCCAGAATTCATTGTCGCATATTTAAAATGTAATTTAGCCATCATACACCTCCAAAATATTCAATATCTTTAATTTTTCTAAACACTCTATAAATAGAATAAATAATTAAAAATACACCAAATAACCCCATTAAAATTTTGATAATAAATTTTAATGGAATAATAAAAATCAAACTAATAACATATAGCCCACAAAATAAAAATGGTAAAGATGAAAATACATATAATAAAATCAATAAAGTATTATTCAAAAATTTCTTATTAAATAATTTTCCACATAAAAATAATAAAAAATATAATATTCCATAAATAACTAATAACATTATACTAAGTACAATAGCATAGCTAAATCCATTAACCATCTCCACCATATTATCACCTACCTAATTATAACACATTTACACACTAAAAGATAGATACAAATGTTCTGTAAAATAAATTAATACCATTTATTATCTAAATAAAAAAATGACACTCATTCGCCTTAGAATAAGTGTCAAACCAAAAATTATCTAGGTCATTCAAGCCCGCTAAAACTGAATATTTCCCTTTTTGCAAGTTTCCTTTACAAATACATTCAAATCATTATTTAAGTAATAATTTTAAAGATTCTTTAATTTGAACTTCGATATCAGCATTAGGATTAATCAATTTAGTTATTTTATTAATATCAGAAGCCTTATAACCAAGACTCTTTAAAGCTTCAGTAAGTTCATCAAAATTACCAGTAGTAACTTCTCCCTTAGGAACTAACTTACCTTTTAAATCTAAAATAATTTGTCTAGCAACCTTATCACCTATTTTAGGAAACTTCTTAAGATATAAAATATTTTCTCTTTCAATCGCATCAATAATCCCTTCAGTTGATCCAGAGGCAATCATTGGTAAAGCCATTTTACATCCAAGACCCTTAACACTCGTAAGTTTCAAAAATAAATTCTTCTCATCTAAAGTTTTAAAACCATATAAACTAATTTCATCTTCCCTAACATATTGATATAAATAAACAGTATATTCTTCATCAATATTAAATGAATAAGGATTTGCTGTATAAATCAAATAACCAATTCCGTTATTATCAACAACAATATAACTGCTATCAATTTCTTTTACAATACCTTTAATATATGCATACATACTATCACCTATTTAAGTATAACATTTATAAATAAAAGTGACAATTAAATACCTTTTATTTTTTTAATATTTTCACCAAGCTTCTTAGAATAAACCTTTAATTTCTCCCTAGCCTCCAAAGAATCATCACAAATTAATTTATCAACATCTAACCATTCCTCAAAGGATAATAACTTATAAAATCTCTCATTAGTTTCCTCCATTCTCGTCGCAAAAACATGCTCACTATATTCACCAAGTAATATATCTAAATTATCAAACCATTCAGCATATCCACTACCTACATCACAAAAGCCAAAATATTCTTCATTATATACCATAGGTGAAAAAATAAATTCACCGTTATTCCACCTATCCTTACAAGACATTAGCGTCAACTTATCAGTACAAACTTCATTAAACATTCTAAAATGCTCAATATCACTATATTCATTATTTGCATCATAATACGCTATTTTATTACCACACTTACTAGTCAAAACACGTTCCATATATAAATTACTTTCAATCGCATGTCTAAGCTCATGATCAATTATATGATCTAAATCAATTAATTGATAACTACACATAGGATTTATAAAAATAGTAATATCATAATCACAATCTAACGATAAAGGGAAAAAAGAACAATAAGAACCTGACGCAACATCAAACATATCTTCAACATCATCCACTATAATAGTATCCTTATCACTTTCAATAATCATATTAACTACAGCTTCTTTGACATATAAATCTTCATATTTAGACCTAGTCTCCTGTATTTTCAAAATAGTTTCTAAAGAAGGTAATAATTCCTTATTTTCTTCCATTATTTTATTAAGTAAAAATATGTTGGCATTTCCAGGTACACATACCCCGCACCCTCTTAAGTAATTACACCTTTCCTCAATAATTGCTTCTTTATCATAATTATCCGCATTATCATCTAATAACTCACGGTCAAATATATCAGAAAAAACCTCAAGACTTCCAACTCCAAAAGAATTATAAGTATCACCTAAACAATCATCATCTACAATTAAATCTATACTATTTAAGTCCTCCAGTTTAAAATCTGGATTATTTAAAATATATTCTTGATCAGAAATACTTAAAAAATCTTTTAATTCTAAAACCATTTCTCTAACATATTTTCTTTTAACACCTATATTTTTAGAATATATATCCTCATAAAGATTTTTAATATAACTATACCTGTATTCAATCATTTTCGCATATTTATCCGCAATTAAAGCAATTTTTCTATAAAAATTAACTAACTTAAAATATAAAGAAGATTTAGAAAACTCATAATAATCTTTTTCTAAAATGTTAATTAGTCCTAAAGAATTAAAAACATGCATTCTTTCATTTAAAAGATTAATTTCTTCTTTCCTAGCTAAATCATTATAATCTAAAAAACTAAAAATCCCGCATCTACCATTTCTAAAATCATCTATACAATTAAAATGAGTATTATCAAAAAAACTTTTAAGTAAAAGGTTAACATTATCATCCATAAAACATAACGTATCACTATTAGGTTTAGTTTTAAGGTCATCACTCCTAAAACCAATCCTCTTTAAAAATTCAAAAGTCATAATAACTTCTAACTTATCACAAACAAAATCATCAAGATAATCCTTTTCTTCCGGATTTATATAAAAAACAAAACTAGTATCATTAACAACATTAGTTATTCTATCCCTATATTCTTCACCATACTGTTTAACATAAGAATCAATCAAAAGCCCCTTTTTACTATTAAGTATTTCTAAAAAACTCATAGTAATCACCAAATATATTGTATCATAATAAAGAAAAAAAGTGTTAAATAAATAACACTTTACGAAACTATTGTATATGGACTTCCACTTGTTCCTTCCCCATCTAATTGGATATTAGATGTTAGATAAAGAGCTGGCAAAACGCCGTTGTTGTCGTTGTTCGCGTTGTTGTTGTTCACATACC
>CANRSQ010000026.1 GCA_947642475.1 uncultured Mycoplasmatota bacterium | reverse complement strand
AGTTTCACCAAAAGATAGTATAGAATATGATATCACAGTGACTAATTCAGGAACAATAGATGCTAAACTAGATAAAATAACTCCAACAGACTTAGTTACTAAAAATGGGGATGTAATATTTACAAGATCAGAGGTAGGATTTAAAGTAGGAGATGTATTAAAAGCTGGCGAATCAAAAACATTAACAGTAAAGGTAGAATATGATGATGTAACAAGTCAACCAGAAAGTACTACTGAATCATTTACAGTAACGCTTGATTATGTTCAGGCTGATGGAAGTGGAACAGTAACTCCAGGAGGAGAAACAGCAGCTGATAAATTAATCGCAACTGAAACAACTTCAGGAGATGGATTATATGCAGATGAATACGAAACAGGAAGATATATTTATAAAGGAGCCAATCCATCAAATTATATAACATTTAATGATGAAACATGGAGAATAATGAGTGTAGAAAATGATGGTACTTTAAAAATAATAAGAAATGAAAGTATAGGAAATAGGGCATGGGATACAACAGGAGGAACGTATGGTTCAAACGATTGGACAAGACCAGCAGATTTAAATACCTATTTAAATAATGATTATTATAATAGTTTAACTAGTGAATCACAAAACTTAATCCAAACACATACATGGGGTGTAGGACCAGTAACAATGAGTAATACAGATTTAGCAGCCCAAATCCAATCAGAAAATGGAACTACATGGAATGGGAATATAGGATTAATGACGTTAAGTGAATTTTTTAGAGCCAACACAAATGCAAGTAAGTGTGGCAGTTATGGTTTAAATAATTCTAATGATAGTATATGTAAAACAACAAACTATATGGTATCGTTAGTACCGTCATCTGGTTGTGTATGGACGATTTCATCACGTGCAACTTCTTCAAATAACGTGTTCTTTGTAATCAATGACAGTTATGTAAATTCCTATGGTGCTATGTATGAGAATTATAACGTATTACCAGCATTATATCTAAAATCAGGCATAACATTAGAAGGAGAAGGGACAAGTTCAAATCCATATACAATAGTTTCATAATAAAACAAAAGAAGAAAATTTTACACAAACTCCCGAGTGAGGGCAAATGCATAAGCGCGGCAATCACAGGGAATTGTTTATACAAAAGGATTAAACAGCACTATGCTGTTTTTCTTTACATTTTGTGCAAATTTTGGCAGTCTTTGGAGAATATTACCTAATATTTGTTGCATTTTTGCAAATTAATATGCAATTTTGCAACAATTAACTTGACATGCATAAGATTAATATGTATAATCAATAAGGAAATGAAAAAAGGAAAGAAGAAGTATCCACTTCTCACCCGATTACTGAAGGTAATGGGTAAACGCCGAAAGCTTAAAAAACTGACAGGTAAAGTGGATGCATCTTGCATTCACTTTTTTATTGGAGGTGTCAAGTATCGCAAGTAAAAGTAAAGATTTATTCATCAATGAACAAATTCGTGCTAAAGAAGTTATGATTATTGGACCAAATGGTGAACAATTAGGAGTAAAACCTATTAAGGATGCGCTTACTTTAGCGTCTTATGCTGGTTTTGATTTAGTTTTAATTAATCCTAAGGGAACTCCACCAGTTTGTAAAATAATGGATTATAATCGTTATAAATACGATCAAAAGAAAAAACAAAAAGAAAACATGAAAAGACAAAGAGAAGCTAATTTGGAAATGAAAGAATATAGATTATCTGTGTCTATTGATGTTCATGACTTTAATACTCGTGTTAATAATGCAACAAAGTATTTACAAAAAGGACATAAGGTTAAAGTGTCAGTTCGTTTTAAAGGTAGAGAAATGGCTCATACACATCTTGGAAAAGACGTTTTATTACGTTTTGCAGATGCTACTAAAGAAGTTTCTACTATTGAAATGCAACCTAAATTAGATGGTCGATTCATGACAATGATGCTCGCACCAATTAAAGAAAAATAGGAGGAATTAATTATGGCGAATAAAGTTAAAGCAAAAACTCATAAAGGGTTATCAAAAGTAGTCAGAAAAAGAAAAGGTGGTTCTTATAAATACCAACCTGCTAACAAAAACCATAAATTAACTCACAAAAGTAATGCTTCAAGAAGAAGAAGACATCACGATTCAGAAATGGCTAGTTCTGATATTAAAAGAGTTAAAGATATTCTTAAATAGTAATTTTGAAGGAGGAAATATAAATGACAAGAGTTAAAGGTGGCACAATTACTCGTGCTCGTCATAAAAAAGCTTTAAAACAAGCTAAAGGTTATTTTGGAAGTAAACATAGATTATATAAAACTGCAAAAGAACAAGTAAGACATTCTATGATGTATGCTTACAGAGATAGAAGACAAAGAAAAAGAGATTTTAGAAAATTATGGATTACAAGAATTAATGCTGCTTGTAGACAAAATGATATTAGTTATTCTAAATTTATTAATGGTTTATCAAAAGCTGGAGTTGAAATTAACAGAAAAATGCTTTCTGAAATCGCAATTGATGATCCAAAAACATTTACTGGTTTAGTTGAAACTGCTAAAAAAGCTTTAGATGGTAAAGCTGTTAAAACTGAAGTTAAAGAAACAGCTAAAAAAGAAGCTCCTAAAGCAGAAGCTAAGAAAGAGGCTCCAAAGGCAGCAGCTAAAAAAGAAGAAAAAGAAGATATTTCTAAATTAACAGTAGCTGAATTAAAAGCTATGGCTAAAGATAAAGGTATACAAGGTTATACTACAATGAAAAAAGCTGAATTATTAGACGCACTTAAATAGTGTGTTTTTTTTCTAAAAAATGTAGAGGTTTTTCTCTACATTGTTAGTGAAATATTGTTTTTGATTTTTTTCCTGTTAATTGTAATAGTTTTTTCTTTGGTTTAACTTCTAAAGTTGTTGTTTCTTTTAGTAAGTCTATGCCATCACCATCACAGTTTATTGGGTAAAAAGGAGTTTTGTCTTCAAATGTTAATTGTAAATGATTAGTTGTGAATACATTATCTTGGGCATCCATGCATCCATTTTTTGAAGTAAAGCTGGTTTTTAGAAGTTTGAATAATTCTTGTTTTGTGTGAATTATCAAAACATCAAATGTTCCGTCGCCCATATTAGCTTGGGGATTTATTTTTAAATTTGCGAATGTTTTAGCATTGAATACGGCAATAAATATAGCTTCAGTTTGTTTTGCTTGGCCATTAGCTGTATAGGTTATTTGATAAGGTTTCTCAATAATTGCTTTATATATTTCTGGATTTGTAAAAAATTGATATGCGCCATGTCTAATATAACTAAAGGTACCAGCATCTTTTTTATCAGAACTTTTATCAATAAGATATGTTACTGGAGCAAATATCCCGGTCGCACCTACATATGCGATTGCGTGGTCATTTATAGTTATTATATCTCTTTCTTCAACTTCACCGTGTAATAATAATTCAGCTGCTTTTTTTGGATTATATCTTGGGACGTTTGTATTTGGCCCCATATCGTTTGTTGTTCCTGTTGGGATGTGTCCATATATGGCGTGTTGCTCATCTTCTAACCTATTAAAGGCTTCGTAAGCTTTATTTACAGTTCCGTCGCCACCCATTGTTAGAATAACATCAAATTTATTTAGTTCATCAATATCTTCAATGATGAAGTTTTGATGGGAACTATTGATTGGGTAGGTTGTGTATCCATGATATTTTAACAATTTTAATATTGCAAAAAAATGTTTTTGATTATACCCAGATGAGTTTTTATTATATATTAAAGCACACTTTTTTCTCATGCTTTTGCCTCCTTAAGCCGTATTTATATATTATACAACTTTTGTTTAAAAATGCAACTTTATTGACATCTTTTGTGCTTGTATATATAATTATAAAAAGATAGGTGGGATAAAATGACTAATTTATATATAGATTTTGATGGGGTTATTGTTGATTCTATTGATGTTTCTTATAAAATTGCTGAAGAGAAAAATATTGGTAAGACTTTTGAAGAATATCAAGAATTTTATAAAAATCTTGATTGGATAGAAATTCTTAGTAAAAGTAAACCTATTAATGATAGCTGGGAGTGTTTAGCTAGGATTATTGATAGTCATAAATTTAATGTAGCTATTTTAACTCATGTTAATTCTATTAGTGAGATAGAGGAAAAGGTAAAAATGATAAGAAAACATTTCAAAGATATTACAATTATTCCAGTACCTAAATCAATTTCTAAAACTGATATGATTAAAGCTGAAGGCTCTGTTTTGGTGGATGATTATGTTGGTAATTTAGACGAATGGAAAGATGCAGGTGGCTATGGAATTAAATTTGATTTAGACATGGATGGAAAAGGGTATCCAGTTATTGATAGACTTGATGTTTTAGTTGACATGCTTGATTAAGAGAGTAAATAGTTGTGGGGGTAAGTGTTTTTATGAGTGAAAAAGTATACACAATAGGGGAAATTAAAGATAAATTAAATAATTTATTGGAGGGTACTGAAGTTTTAAAGGTAACTTTATTTGGAAGCTATGCTAAAAATATGGCGACTGGTGAAAGTGATATTGATTTAATAATTGATTCTAATGGACAGTTGATGGGTTTTAAATTATTTAAATTGATATCAAAAATTGAAGATTTGTTTAATAAGAATGTTGATGCTTTTGAAAAAAAAGAAATAATTAAAGATTCAAAGATTGATTTCGAAATAAAAAATACGGGGGTTGTAATTTATGAAAGATAAGGAAGTTAATTTACTAATTAAAATAACGAAATAGATTGGAAAGTTATTAGAGGTCTTAGAAATAGAATTGTTCATGATTATTCTGGAATTAACTTGAGTAATATTTGGTATATAATAAAATATGATTTAGTTCCTTTAAGAACTAATTTAGAAAAAATTATTAATGATTTGAATAAAAATGTTTAGTTATATTGATTAGGAGAAAGCATTTTTCTTCTTTTATTTTGAATAAAAGTATATACAAAAAGCCTTAAAAAGGGTATAATTATAAGTGGTTTGGAGTGTGATGCAATGTTAGTGCTTGCTAAGGCAGTAATGGCAATTATGCTAGGATTTGTCACGACTGTTATATTCGGCTACTTTGTAGTTAAATGGCTTAGGAAAGAAAAACTCGGTCAAAATGTTAGTAAAACGCTTGGTAAGAGACACGAATCTAAGCAAGGAACTCCAACAATGGGAGGAATAATGTTTATTATTCCCATTGTGGTTATTACCATAGCTTTAATTTTGACGGGTAAAATGCAATTTACTCCTAATTTATTTATTGTTTTATTTGTCTTTATAGCATATGCTTTATTAGGATATGTGGATGACTATCTAGTTGTAAAAAAACATAATAACAAGGGTTTATCCATTTTTGTTAAGTTACTAGCTCAATTAGTAATTGCTTTAGTATTCTTCTACATTTATTTGAGTAGTGGAAATGAACCAGTTTTAAATATTCATACTTTAGGTATTGAAATACATTTAGGATGGGTATATGGGTTATTCTTATTATTTGTTTTAGTTGGTAGTAGTAATGCAGTAAATATTACTGATGGGTTAGATGGACTTGCTGGTGGTTTATCGGCGATTGCCTTCTTTGCATTTGGTATTATATGCTGGGGATCTACTTGGACTAGTGGTCATGAAGATTTAGCAATTTTCTGTTTTATTACAGTTGGTGCGTTAGTTGGATTTTTAGTTTATAATGCGCATCCAGCTAAGGTCTTTATGGGCGATACTGGTTCACTGGCACTTGGTGCGGTTTTAGGTAGTGTAGCTATTATTACAAACCATGAAATTACATTAGGGGTAGTGGCTGGAGTATTTATTATTGAAACATTAAGTGTAATTATTCAATTAATTGCAATTAAAAAATTCCATACAAAGGTTTTCTTAATGGCACCTTTACATCATCATTTTGAAAAACTTGGCTGGACAGAGAATGATATTGTTCGTTTGTTTTGGTCAGTTGGATTGATGCTTAGTATGGCGGCTATTGGATTTGGCGTATGGTTATAAAATTTTACTAAAGGAGGAATTTATATGAGTAAAAATGAAAAAATAAAAGAAATAGATGTTAAAATCGAAGGTAAAGAATGGGAAGATGCTATGGATAAGGCTTTTGAAAAAGCTAATAAAAAGGTTAAAATTGATGGCTTTAGACCTGGTAAAGCTCCAAAAGATATATTTATTAAAAAATATGGAAAAGAAGTTTTATATCAAGATGCTGCTGATTTAGTATTAGAAAGTGCTTATATGAAAATGCTTGAAGATAACAAGGATATTGTTAGTGAATTAGTAGCTAAACCTGAAATTACTTTTAAAAATATTGATGAAAATGGAATTGAATTTAGTTTTGTATTAACTTTAAGACCAGATGTTAAACTTGGTAAATATAAAGGTTTAAAAGTAGTTAAAGAAAAAGCTGAGGTTGCTAAAGAAGAAATTGAACATGCAATTGAAAGTATCCGTAATAGATATGCTGAAAATGTTTTAAAAGAAGATAAAATTACTAATGGTGATATCGCTATTATTGATTTTGAAGGGTTTGTAGATGGTGAACCTTTTGAAGGTGGAAAAGCTGAAAATTATGCTTTAACTATCGGTAGTGGTATGTTTATTCCTGGATTTGAAGAACAATTAATTGGTCTTAAATCTGGCGATGAAACAGAAGTTAAAGTAACTTTCCCTGAAGATTATCATGCAGAGGATTTAAAGGGTAAAGATGCTGTATTTAAAGTTAAGATTCACGAAGTTAAAGAAGTTAAAGTTCCTGAACTTGATAAAGAGTTCTTTGCTGATTTAGCTATGGAAGGTGTAGATTCTGTAGAAACTTTAGAAGCTGAGATTTCTAAAAATATTTTAGAACATAAAATGGCTGAAATTGAAAATAAATACATGGATCAATTATTAGATGAGGCTGCTAAAAATGTTGAAGTTGAAATTCCAGAAGCTATGGTTAATGATGAACTTGATCGTATGATTAAACAATATAGTGAAAGTTTACAAATGCAAGGAATTACTTTAGAACAATTCTATCAATTCACAAATTCTGATGAACAAGCTTTAAGAGATCAAATGACTGAAGAAGCTAAGAAAAGAATTACTTATAGACTTATGCTTGAAGAAATTGCTAAGGCTGAAAAAGTTGAAATTTCAGATAAAGATGCTGAAAAACAAGCTAAAGAATATGCTGAAAAATATGGAATGGATAAAGATGAATTCTTAAAATTATTTGGCGGAATGGAAATGGTTAAATACGATATGCAAATGCGTAAAGCTATGGAAATTCTTAAGGGAGAAGAAAAATAGTTTTCTTCTTTTTTTTGAAAATATTTCTTGATAGGCTTTTATTAATGGTATATAATTATATTAGAATAGATAGGAGAATTATTTATGGAAAAGAATGATACTATTAAAATTCAAAGTAGGAGTGAGAGATATAAGAAGATTCATAACTGGATTTTTATAATGTTTATTATTTTTTTGATTATTACGATTGTTATGAATGTTTTTATTTATTTAGCCGCATATGATTCATGCTTAGCTAAGGATATATTATGTGAATATGGTATGGCTTATAATATTGTTAATACTGAGATTTTTAGTGTTGTTATGGTAGTGGAAAGTGTAATGGCTATTATTGTTAGTGTAGGCTACTTTATTGTTTCTATTATAGATAAGAAGTGGTTTGGTGTTTTAATGGGAATAATAGGAGTAGTTATAGTACCTTTAATTTGGCTTAATTTATTTCCTTTATTTGGAATAGTTATAGGTTATTAATAAATCAGGAGTTTATAATATTATTTCTCTTGATTTTTTCTTTTGAATTATATTGACTAGCAAACAGCTGTTTGGTAAAATTAAATTACAGAGTAGGTGGTGATAGTGTGTATGCAGAGGTTTTAGTAGAAATCAAGGCTAAGGCTTTAGATAAAACTTTTACTTATAAAATTCCTGATGGTACTAATTTAGAAGTAGGAATGAGAGTTTTAGTTCCTTTTGGGAAAAGAAAACTTGAGGGTTTTGTTTTGAAAATTAATAATTCGGGTGATTTTGATTATGAAATTAAGGAAATTATTTCGGTTATTGATGATAAGCCAGTTATTAACTCTGAGATGTTGAAATTGGGGGAATACATTAGTAAAAAAACTTTATCACCTTTAATTTGTGCATATCAAACTATGTTACCTAGGGCTTTAAAGGCTAAGAATGGCTTTAATGTAAATAAAAAGTATGTTAGTTATTTAGTTATTAATAAAGATGGATCAGATTTAAAAACTGATAAGCAAAAAGAGGTTTATAATTTTGTTAAAGATGGGGGAAAAGTTTTAAAAAAAGATGCTGCTTTAATTTCGACTTATACTGTTAAGTCGCTACTTGATAAGGGATATTTTAAAGAGATTAATGAGGAAGTATATCGTTTAGATGATAATGCTGATTTAGAAAAACTAGATTATGAACTTACTGATAGTCAAAAGGAAGTTTTAGATAGAGTATCTTTTTCTTCTTTTAAACCTTATTTATTACATGGGGTTACGGGAAGTGGGAAGACTTTAGTTTATATTAAAATGATTGAGGAAGTTTTAACTAATGGTAAGGAGGCTATTTTATTAGTTCCAGAAATTAGTTTAACGCCGCAAATGGTTGACATTTTTAGAAAACATTTTGGTTCTGTGGTGGCTATTTTACATAGTGGCCTTAGTAATGGTGAGAAATATGATGAGTGGCGTAAGATTGAAAATGGTGATGCGAAGGTTGTAGTTGGGGCTAGAAGTGCGATATTTGCACCGTTTACGAATCTTGGAATTATAATTATTGATGAGGAACATTCGGCTACTTATAAGCAGGATAATTTACCGAAATATAGTGCGATTGATGTGGCGATATGGAGGGCTAAATATTATGATATTCCGGTTGTTTTAGGTAGTGCGACTCCGAGTATTGAAAGTTATACAAGAGCCCTTACTGGCAATTATGAGCTTTTGGAGATGCTGGGTAGAGTCAATAATAATTTACCTAATGTATCTTTGGTTAATATGAAGGATGAATTTAAAAAAGGTAATAGGGTATTTTCTTCTTTATTTATTTCTAAGATGAATGAACGTTTGGAAAAGGGTGAACAAGTAATTGTTTTACTTAATCGTCGTGGTTTTTCCACAGTAATTTCTTGTAAAGAGTGTGGTTTTACTCATAAGTGTCCGAATTGTGATATTCCGCTTACTTATCATAAAACTTCTAATAGTATGAAATGTCATTATTGTGGTTATCAAACTAGTAAGTTATTTGTTTGCCCTGAATGTCATAGTAAAAATATTAATTCTTTGGGTATGGGGACTGAAAAGTTGGAAGCATTAATTAATGAGACTTTTCCTTTGGCTAATGTAATAAGAATGGATGTTGATACAACTAGTCGTAAAGGTGCGCATGAGCGTATTATTAATGATTTTAAGGATGGCAAACACAATGTATTACTTGGAACGCAAATGATTTCTAAGGGACTTGATTTTCCTAATGTCACTTTAGTGGCGGTTGTTAATGGTGATAGTAGTCTTAATATTCCTGATTTCCGTAGTGCGGAAAGAACTTTTGAACTTTTAAATCAGGTGGCTGGTAGAGCTGGCCGTGGTGATAAAAAGGGTGAAGTTATTATTCAAGGTTTTAATATGGATCATTACAGTATTGTTTGTGCGAGCAATCATGATTATAGTACGTTTTATAAAGAGGAAATGCGAATTAGAAAGGTTTTAAAGTATCCACCTTATTATAATCTTTGTAGTATTCGTATAAGTGGGAAAGATTATAATGCCGTTGTAAGCGAGGCTGATAAAATTTCTTATTATTTACGTAAAGAGATTAGTGATAATATTATTTTAGGGCCTAGTGCGGCTAATATTCCTAAAATTAATAATATTTATTATATGGGCATTATTATTAAGTTTAAGAATACTAAGGAGATTTTTTCGGCTATTAGTTTTATTAATGATAAATATAAGACTAACAGTAAAGTTATGGTAGAAGTGGATTTAAATCCGTTAAAATTATAGTTATTTATGTGGATATGTGGTAAAATTAGATATAGAGTAAATATGGTAGGAGGAATACTTATGGATTTTGACAAGATTAATGTTTTAAAGGAACCTACAATTATTTTTATGGGAACGCCAGATTTTAGTGTACCTGTTTTAGAAGGTTTAATTTCTAATTACAAAGTTAGGGCGATTGTGACGCAACCTGATAAGCCTGTTGGCAGAAAAGGTGACCTTAAACCGACACCAGTTAAGGAAGTGGCAATGAAACATAATATTTTGTGTTTACAGCCTAATAAAATTAGGGATGCTTTACAGGAAATTAATGCTTTAGAACCTGATTTGATTGTTACTTGTGCTTATGGTCAAATTTTACCTTTAGAGCTTTTACTTATTCCAAGACTAGGGTGTGTTAATGTTCATGCTTCATTACTTCCTAAATTACGTGGGGGAGCGCCTATTCATAGGGCAATTATTGAAGGACATTCTAAGACGGGAATTACGGTTATGTATATGGCTGAGGCAATGGATGCGGGCGATATAATTAGTATGAGAGAAATTCCTATTTTGGATGATGATACGGCTGCTAGTTTACATGATAAGTTAAGTGTGGTTGGTCGTGATTTATTATTAGAAACTTTACCTAGTATTTTAGATGGTACTAATGGCAGAACTAAACAGGATGAATCTTTAGCTACTTATGCTTTTGTTATTAAAAGAGAAGATGAAAAACTTGATTTTACTAAAACTAAAAGACAAATTGTTAATCAAGTACGTGGTCTTAATTCATGGCCTGGTGCTTACTGCATGTTTGATGATAAACCTTTGAAGGTATGGAAATGTCGTCGTAGTGAAAATGTTGTGGAAGGTGCATTACCTGGACAAATTACCGCGCTTTATGAAGATGGTTTTGGTGTAAAGGTTGGTAATGGTGAAGTTGTCTTTACGGAAATTCAATTAGCTGGTAAAGGTAAGACTAAGGCTACTGATTTTATGAATGGACACAAGGATTTAGTAGGAAAAATTCTTAAGTAGGTGAAGTATGTTTAAAAGAATAAAAGAGAGTGAAAAGTATCAAAGATTTAAAGAACTTTGGGCGAATGAAAAAACACATTCAATTATTGTACTTGGGTTTTGGTTAGTATTTTTTGTAGTAGCGGTTTTATTTGTAAGGCTTAATGCAAGTACGACGGGTACTAATAATGAAGCTAATAAGATTAGTGGTACTAGCTTTGAAAGTATGAATAATTATAGTTTTAGTACGAGTGCGGATAATCTCGAGGTTAATGGCTTTGTTTATGATGATAATATGGAATTTATTTTAAATAATAAAAGGTATTATGTTAATGATGATGTTTATTTAATTAATGGTGATAAGGCTATTAAACAAGAGTTTGATTTAAACTTTTTGAAGATTAATGCGAAGATGCTTAATAATTTACTTGGTGGGATTACTGGAACTGATAAAGATGGTTATACACAGTATATTGTTCCGCTTGATCGTTTTATTAATTTATATGAAATCGATACAGAAGCTGATTTATCTAAGGCTATGAATTATAATATTGTTGTTAATGTTTATAAAAGTGATGATGTTATTAAGGGGGTAATTTTAGATTTAACTAATTATAGATTATTTAGATTTAATAATAGTGCGCCATTTATTGTTACAACTTATTATTATAATATAAATAATATTTCTGATTTTGGAAAAGAGTATGAAAAGTTAGTGGGAGGTAAATAATGACTATTCAACTTATAATATTTTTAATCGCTTTAATTGCAGTAATTTTCTTCTTTAAGAATTTTAATGCTTGTGTATACTTTATAGTAATTGTGGATATCTTTTTAAGAATTGTAACTTATTTAAAACTTAATTATTTAAGAAGCGATGCATTTAGTTTCTTTGAATTTATTCCTTCTGATGTTCCAGCTATTATTAATAGTTTTGATCTAGGGGCATTTAATGAAATTTTAATGATTGTATATTTAATTGTCTACATTATTTTTGAAGTATTAATGATTAGATTTTTTGTTAAAAGAAAATTTTAGGAACCTTATGGTTCTTTTTTTGTAAAACATATCTAGGGAAAATATTACCTTGTTTTTTTGTGCTTTTTTTGATAAGATGTATATGGTAGGAAAGGAGTGTAAGAAATGAGGACATCAGAAAAGAAAAAAAGAAACATAATAATAG
>CANRSQ010000025.1 GCA_947642475.1 uncultured Mycoplasmatota bacterium | reverse complement strand
CATCTATACTATTTTCAACTAATTCTTTTACAACCGAAGCACATCTTTCAACAACCTCTCCAGCTGCAATTTTATTTGAAAGGATTTCATCCATTACTTTAATTACTGACATACTATCACCTCTTATAATTATACACTATTTAATATTTAATTACCAAGGACTCAGAAAAATTTTTTATTTTTTATAGCAAAAAAACGACACTCCGCATAAGCGAAGCATCATCTTAAACCAAGTAAACATTAATATGTTTTTAAATACTATTAACTAACACATTTTGCATAAATTTTTCTAATATCGCCTTAATGTTATTTTTTGCAAACTTCAATAAAACTAGTAAAAATACTATTCATAAACTTATCAGTCTTATATAAACTTTCAGGATGAAACCTTACACCCATATAAAATTTTTTATTCTTTGATTCAACTACATCTAACAACCCTAATTTTCACATCAATAAAAATTCTATATTTCTTTAATATAATATACCGAATATTCTTTAAAACCTAATTTTTCATATAAATTAGTAGCTGGAATATTATGCCTAAATGCATTTAATTTTAAATATTTTACATTCTTATTTTTCAACTTAATAGAAAATTTCTCTATCAAAGTAGTAGCCAAATTTTGTTTTCGATAATTTTCATCAATACAAATATGGTCCAAATATCCAACTTTCTCAATATGATGAATATTATCTATTATATAGCCATCAATAAGTCCAATTATTTTATTATTGTCTTCAGCAACTAAAAATATTTCTTTTCGCGAATTTATTCTTTTTAGTATAGTTTGTTCTTGTTTGATTGAATTATCAAATTCATTTTTTAAATTTTGATCAAATACTTTTTCAGCATCATAAAGTTGCTTATATAAATTAATTAATGATGCCAAGTCTTCTTTCCTCGCTTTTCTAATTTTCACTAAAAAACCTCCCTTTGTTTGATGAAAGATCCCTCTAAAGCAATATATCTATCGAAAATAATATTACTTACTTTCTTACCATATTCATAAATATCATCATTTATCAAATCGTCATCTATAAAATCTTTTATAAATATTACTAAAATATAATCACCATATTTAGTAGAAACAAAACCACCATCATTCCTTACTGATTGATATTTACCACTTTTAGTAATTATATTTTTTATTAAATCATTCTTCGTCTTTGAATAAACCCGTGGAATACCACTACCAACCATTTCAATATACTTTTGATTTTTCATAATACTAATAATTTGATTACAAACAGTTTCGTTATATAATTTTTTACTTTCAATCAAATGATATATACGGCCATAATCCTTAGCAGTAGTTTCCCCAAACACCTTATCTTCGCAAGATTCAAATTTCGAATATAACTTTGTGTTTTTTAGTCCCAATTCTTGTATCGTATTATTTATATAATTTAAACCAATATAATCAATTAAAATATTCGTTGCAACATTATCACTTATAATCATCATAAGAGTAGCCATATCTTTTATAGAAAGTTTTAATCCTGGTGTTAGATATTGTATAACACCACTACCATTAACATAATTAGAACTATCATATTTTAATTCTTCATTCAAAGAAATATTTTCCTCAGATATTTTTTTAAATAATGCCACTAAAATATATATTTTAATACAACTAGCCGCATTATAAATGTCATTAGAGTTTATTTCCAATACATTACCATTCAAATCATTAGCATATATAGAATAGTTTCCATTAAAATTAACAAATACATCTCTAATAATTTTTTCTAACTCACTCATAAAATTCACCCTTCATTCCTGCATTACTTATATTCATCCAATGTTAAATCATTATTTTCTAAATAGCTAGCCCGTTCCTCGCCTACATACCTAATATGCCAAGGCTCATAGACAATGTGTGTAATTTTTTCTTTACCTTTAGGATATCTTAATATAAACCCATATTTAGACAAATATGGATGAACAGTTTTTAAAACAGGTTCAGCAATTTCAAAATTATCATTATTTGAAATCCATTTTCCTTTTTGATATATTTCAATATCTAAGGCAAGACCTGTATGGTGCTCACTTTCGCCTACTGACGCTACTATTTTATCGGCATATTCTTTTCCGTATTTATCACAAAAATTAATATATATATTTTTTTGCTCTTCTTCATTTCTCAAAGCTTGTACAATACCAATTGTAATTCCCAATTTTTCCATATGCTCTTTTAATCGTGTAAACTGTTCATATGTCTTTTTTTCTACACATATTGTTTTTCCATAAGTATTCATAATTTTTATATATTCAAAATTTAGATAATCAGCAGGATTATATTTTTGATGATAATTGACCAATATTGTATAATCGCTATTTTGATATTTCATAATAACCCCCCTATAATTATTACTGAACTTTTCAATTCATTTAACCTTTTCACCTAAGGACCTATATATTGTTAGTAAATTGTTAAAAATATTATATCACAATTATTAACTATATTAATATACAAAAGAACAAAAAAATATATATGTCCCTTTGAATTTAATAAACATGATAACCACATTTATAAATCCTTTCAACGATTTCTTGTAAACAAAAAAAATCAATCACTTCTCAGATTGATTTTCTATATTAATGTTTGAAAAATCCAAACAAATTCTTCGCTGGTGCCGAAAACAGGACTTGAACCTGCGACCTACCGATTACGAGACGGTTGCTCTACCAACTAAGCTACTTCGGCATAAAAGAAAGCCTATTCAACAATAGCTTTCCATAAACCATGTTTATCACAATAAGCATAAACTATACTACCTTTAACATAAGGAAATCTAGCCTCTGGCTCATCACTTGGATTTAAATTAACACGTGTAACCATATCACCATTTTCAAGGGCAATCCAGTTAATATAATGATCTTCATCCATTGGATGCTTTACACTTCCAACAGAAACTATAATTTCATCACCATCTTTAGTGATAACAGGTACATGCTTTTCTCTAGCCCCATCACTAGCTTCAGGAACCATAAGTTCCATCTCTTCACTGCAGCACACTAAATTACCACCATTATCATCTAATATTTCAATCACATTTCCGCAACTATTACATTTACAAATTTTCATTTTTATTCCTTCTTTCTCAATCCCTACTACTCTATTTTATCACAAAATTGAACAACTAAAAAGTACCTAATCTTAGATTGTCTAAGACAATGGTACTTTTTCCCAAACACATAGAGATAGCCTGGCAAAGTAAAACTAGGTCTATCTCTTTTTATTTTAAACAAATTATCTTGAGCCTAATGATTTTTGTTTTTCCTTTTCAAAATATTCTATTGAAACTACTTTCTTTTTTCTTATTAAGCTATAAACTGCCTGTTCTAAAAAGCCATCATTGTCAACTGATGCATCCCAACTAAAAGTCTTTTTCAAATCAAACCTACAAATAACATCATCTATGTTTTTATCTACAACAAGATTTTTTGTGCCATTGTTTTCAAAAGAACAATGTTCTAATAAGGTTTTCCCATCAGCCTGAATATCACCTAAATCTCCAAATATATAACCACTAAAAGTATTAAAAACATAATATATAAATTTCTCATTACCAAAATCAATTCTTAAATCACTACCGAAAAATTTCATTTCTCTATTAGTTTCTTCAATATCATCTGCTTTAGCAAAAGCTGTTAAAGCATTAAATTTTATATTAGTTATATCATAACCGCTTACAAATTTTAATTCCTCTAATAAATCACCAAATCTTACTGAAACTGCTTCAATACCATCTATCATAGCTTTTGCTTCATAACATTCGTGAAGCTCTTCTAAAACAGAATCTAATTCATGTCTTAACCCATCCCTTTTCTTCCCAAGTAATTTTATAGTTAAATCTAATTTTTGTCTAGTAAAACAATTCATCATAATTATTCATCTCCTTTTTAAATCAATAATTTTACTTTAATGTTTTAATAAAAGTTTTTTCATACCTTTGATTATATACTTTCAAAACTTCTAACATTTCTCTTTGAAAATAAACATTTCGAGGATTATCATTTTGATTTTCTAAAATTACATTTTCTAACTCAGATAAAGGTATTAAAGCTAGGCCAAAATTATTATCTTTTTCATTTTCAGTAAGTTGTTGTAATTCTAAATCAACACCCTTGTAATCACCGATAAAATAAAAAGTTCTTAATAACCTGTTTTGTACCATTCCATCCCTTTTAGGATAATCTTTTTGAAAAAAATCTATTTGCGTAAATAAAGTTAAATCAGTTTCATTATAAATTTCGCCAGTTTCTTCCTTTAATTCGCGTGTAATCGCGCATTCTATATTTTCATCTTCTTCAACACTTCCACCAGGAAGTAAAATTACTTGATTATAATTAGCCACCAAAACCCTATTTTCTTCATCTATTAAGATTGCTCTTACTTTAGATTTAAAACCATCGATTTCATCCATTTTTAAACAATCATCGTTAATTATTACATTCATTAAAAATCACCAAACCCTCAAACATATTATAGTATATTTAAAGGCATTTTAAAACCTAGATTAACATCTAGGTTATCTATCAACATGGTGCGAGGAAAGGGATTTGAACCCTCACAGAGAAATCTCCACTACCCCCTCAAAGTAGCGCGTCTACCATTCCGCCACCCTCGCATGAAAGTAAGTATCACTACTTACTTTTTAAAGCTTTAAACATTTTCTTCCATAAATCCTTAGAAGAATAATTCAAAATACCTTGCTTATAAATTTTAAAACCATACTTAACTAATAAGAAAATTATAAACACAACTAATATAATCGCAATTACAAATTCAAATAAACTAAACTGTCCTAAAACAAGAAGGCAAGGCGCAAGTATTGCTGAAATAAATGGTACAAAAGCAAATACCTTAATAAATAATGAACCTTCAAATACACCAGCCATCATTGCTAAATAATAACCTAATAATGAAATAATCATAATTGGCGTTTGTAATTGTTGGAAATCTTCAATATTAGTAGTCATAGAAGCTAAAACTCCAGCCAATAATGAATAAGCAATAAAAGTTAAAACCATCATCAATAAAGTTAAAGGAATTATATAAACTAACTGACTAGCTATTTCACTAGTTAAGAAATTAGATAAAGTCCCGCCAATATCTAAATTACCAATGCTAAGAGCTTTTGAAGCATCAAAAGTTCCTAAAGCGACTCTAAGTCCAACACCAATAAAAGCAAATAAAACTAAGAGTATTCCTTGAATAATTACAAATAAATTACTTGAAATAACTTTAGAAAGTAAATGAACTTTAGGTGAAACATTAGAAATAATTATTTCCATACCTCTAGTAGTTTTTTCATCATTAACCTCTGCCCCAATCATTTGAACTAAAAATATAGTTAAAGCAAAGAAAGGTAAAATAAAAATTGGAAATACCGTCGAAATAATCATCTGCATATTTTCATCTTCACTTTTTTTAGACTCATCTAAAACCTGTCTTTCAATTTCGATTGGTGTACTAATTTTAGCGAGTTCATTTGGATCAATATTCGTTTCAGATAAAGCAACCGTACTTTTAGTATTATTAACAATCGTACTAATTTCCGCATAATCAGTAGTATTAATAAAGCCATCAGAAATAAGCGTCGCTTTTAAAACATTAGTATCACTATTATCAAAAACTAAAACCCATGCATCTTTGTTATCCTTTTCAGCTAACAGTTTTTTAGGATCTTTAGTCGTCTTTTTAATTTCAAAACCAGATTCATCTTCACTACCAAATAAAGAAGAATAATTTTCATTCTGAGCCTTTAAAACATCATAAGACTTATTAGAATGGTCGGCTACATAAACAACTTGTTTTTTATCAAAATCACCGCCAAACAATTTAATAACACTATCAATATTAATTAATCCAGCAATTAAAATTAATAAAAGTATATTGGCAACAACAAACCATTTAGTTTTTATCTTACGGCTTAGGCTAACTTTCACTAAATACCATAATTTAGTTCTCATAATTTTCACCTACCTTATCAATAAATATTTCATTTAAAGATGGCTCCTCAACCGCAAATTTAGTTATGTTGTTGCCCTTACTAACTTCTTTAAACACTTTACCCTCTACATCTTCATCAGCAATTTTAATTTCATATTCATCAGGCTTAACTATAATATCAAGAACCCCATCAATATTCTTAATCTTTTCTACGTCAATATCACCTTTAACAAAAATATTTTTCTTACGATATTTTTTCTTAATATCTTTTAAATCACCACTTAGAACATCCTTGCCGCCTTTTAAAACCGCAATTTTTTTGCAAAATAATTCAACATGTTCCATACGATGAGAAGAAAATATAATAATACTGCCTTTAGAAGCCATTTCCTTTATTTCATTTTTAAATAACTCCACATTAAATGGATCTAAACCAGAAAAAGGTTCATCCAATATAAGTAATCTTGGATTGTTAAGTAAAGCTGTTATAAACTGAATTTTTTGTTGGTTACCTTTAGATAATTCCTTAATCTTTTTATCTTTATAATCAGAAATACCAAACTTATCAAGTAAATAATCAAGTCTTTCATCAACTTCTTTTTCAGTCATGCCTTTTAAAATACCGTAATAATGACATTGTTCTCTAACAGTCATTTTTGTAAGCAAACTACGTTCCTCAGTTAAAAAACCAATCGTATCAGTTACACTATAATCTATTTTTTTACCATCTAAAGTAATTTCCCCACTAGTTGGATCAAGTAAACCAATAATCATCCTAAACGTTGTTGTTTTACCCGCACCATTCACACCTAAAAGGCCAAAAATTTCTCCAGGTTTAACCTCAAAAGATAATCCATCAACCGCCGGAAAATCACCATAATATTTTGTTACATTATCTACCTTAAGCATTTTCATCATCCTTTACTATTTAATTATACCATATTTGCAAACAATAAAATAAAACATATTGTATTTTTTTTATAAATATGTTATAAATTAAGTAACGGGAAACATTGTAACATATCAATGTCTCCCTAATGGTAAGTTAGAGAAGACACTCCTATCAAGGGGTGTCTTTCTCTACTAATCAAGACTCTTCCACAGAAGAGCGACTAATAAAATGATAATTACAAGCAATACTAGGATTAGAAAATCTTTTTTTGTCATAATACCAAACCCCTCCCTTCCAGGAAAACCCCCTGAAAAAATGAAAGGCAGACACCAATAGCGGTTACAATATTTCCATGTGCCATAATATAAATTATTATTTTTTATAAGTCAATGCTTTTTACAAAATTCATTTTTTTGTAATTTTTTTTGTGCAGATTTGCCAAATTTGAATATTTTTATATACAAAAAAAGTAAATTCACCTTAAGCAAATTTACCAAACCAAGCAGAATATAATATTCAAAAATAGAAAATTGGCATATATAAATTATTTTTCTTTTTAGTGAAAGATTGCTTTACCTAGTGCTTTTCTTGACTCCTCAGTTATTTTTACTTTCGTTGGACCACTACTTTTCTTTACCACCCTAAAAGAATTACCAGAAAATTCACCATCTTTAAGTTTTTCACCAAGATAACCTATTTGTTTTTCGCCGTATAAATAAGTATGACCATTTATAATAACATCTTCATTATCAATGACTATATTATCAGGATCAATTTCACCTATACCTACACCTCGCTCTTCTAAATTTCTTTCGTTCACTGCCTCTTTAAGCATACTAAACTCTTCTTCACTAAAAGTATTTACTAATGAATTGATTTCTTCAAAACTAAAATCTCTTTTCATTTTTAAACCTCCCTTTATTACATTATAACACATTCCCTATCAACCGCACATTTTTTCAAAACAAAAAAGTCCCAAAGGACTTTATTTTATTAATCTAATTATATCATTATAAGTAATAAGTATCATAAGTGCCATAAGTAGGAAGAATCCAATAGTATGAATCGTATTTTCAAGTCTTGGATCAACCGGACTACCTTTTATTTTTTCAATAATTAAGAAAAGTAATCTTCCCCCATCAAATGCTGGAAGTGGTAATAAATTAATAAATCCAACATTGATACTAATATAAGCTGTTAAATAAAGTAAAGATACAAATCCACTTGCAGCCGCATTTCCAACTACACTATAAATACCAACTGGACCCGCTAAAGAACCAAGTTCTAGTTGACCAGTAATCAAATACCAAATTATAAAAATCATTTGATGAATTAAACTAAACGTTTTTGTAAATGCATATTTCAAAGCAGGGAAAAATCCATATTCAACCTCATCATTAATTTGGAAACCATAACGGTAAATAATTTCGCCATCTTCTTTAACCTCTTTAGGCGTAAGTTCTATATTTTTAATAGAACCATTTCTTTCAACTTCCATATCAATTTTCTTACCTTGGAAAACTTGAAGTTGTAAAGTTAACTTATCGGTAGTATTCGCACTTCTACCGTTAACTTTTAAAATTCTATCCCCCTCTTGAAGCCCAGAAGTATAAGCTGGATACCCAGGATCAATAGTTCCAACAATCGCTTTATTTTGAGGCGCCCCATTAATAAGACCTACAATAAATAATAAAACAATAGCTAAAAGGAAATTCATCAAAATTCCCGCACTTACAGTTAATACCTTTCGCCAAAAAGGCTTATCATTAAACTTCTTGTCCTTAGGAACGTCTGGATCATCTTCAATCTCTTCACCAGCCATTTGAACAAAACCACCAATTGGAAACAACCTTAAACAATAATCAGTTTCATCATTTTTACGATTAAACTTTAAAATTCTAGGTCCCATTCCAAGTGAAAATTCATAAACATAAATTCCAGATTTTTTAGCTGAAATAAAATGACCAAGTTCATGAATAAATATAATAACCCCCAAAATGATAATAAAATATAATAATGTCATTTTATCCTCCTATAAAATATTTATAAAAAATACAAAACCAAGTACCACAAAGATAATACTGTCTAATCTATCAAGTACTCCGCCATGCCCTGGCATAATACTACCAAAATCCTTAATTCCAAAATAACGCTTAATAGCTGAAAACATTAAATCACCAAATTGTCCTAATAAAGAAAGGAAAGTACAAATAGCAATTAAAAGCCATATGCTAAAATTTGGATCAATACAAGTGTAATAAAACATCGTACTTACAAAAACACCCATTATAGTTCCGCCAATTAAGCCTTCCCATGTCTTATTAGGCGAAATTTCCGTAAGTAGTTTATGTTTACCAATAAGCATACCCGTTAAATAAGCAAATATATCAGTTGTAATAGTTATCGTAAATAAAAATACAAAAATCTTTAAATCAATATTTCTAAGCATAATTAATAACGCCATAGATATACCTAAAAATAAAACTCCGCCAAGCATATAAAATGCATCAGTTACACTATACTTTTCTTGATTGTGATATAAAACCACAGGTAATAGAAAAGCAATAAAAAGTCCAGCTAAAACACGATAATCTAAGCTAAATAAAGTTGATGCCGAACTAACATCTACTAAAATAATCAAAGATAAAAATATAAAAGCCATTAAAGTAATAAAAAATGGAACTTCCTTCTTTTTACTTTTTGCATTAATAAATTCTCTTAGTCCTAATAAAGCAACTAAATAAGCGACAAAATTAAAAATCCATCCACCTTTAAGAATAATTGGAACAAAAATTAATAAAGCCACAATAGCACTAATTACTCTTTTTGTCATAATTAATACCTCCAAATCTACGATCCCTTTTATTATAAGATTCTAAAGCAAGTTCAAAATCATCCGCCTTAAAATCAGGAAAATAAGTATTTACAAAATAAAATTCTGCATAAGAACATTGCCATAATAAAAAGTTACTTATTCTCTGTTCACCACTAGTTCTAATCATTAAGTCAACCGCTGGTAATTTGTGGTATAAATAATTTTCATATATATCTTCATTAAGTTCATCAATATCAAGCTTACCTTCATTTACATCACTAACAATTTTTTTAGTAGCATCAATAATTTCAGCACGCCCACCATAATTAAAACAAATATTAAAATATCTATCATTATACTTACTAGTCTCTTCTTCTATTTTATTCATAGCAGCTATTACTTTATTACTAAGTTTATCTTTTCTTCCAGAAAAAATTGCATGAATTTGTTGTTTATGGCAAAATTCTAAAATCTCTTTTAACTTTCCAGTAAGTAAATTCATTATAAAATTTACTTCAGTTTCACTTCTTTTAAAATTTTCAGTCGAAAACAAATAAGCACTTACACACTTTACTCCTCTAGAATACATATAAGCCGTTAATTTTTGTAAATTAAGAAATCCGGCTTCATGTCCTTTACTACGACTCATACTCTTTTCAGTTGCCCATCTGCCATTACCATCAACAATAATAGCCACATGATTTGGTATTTTCATTTCATTTTCCATATTATTACCTCACTTTACTACAAATGACAATTACTTTTATCTAAATCAGAAATTATAACCTTACTATCATCTTTAGATTTAGTCACGCAAATTTTAGCCTTATCGCTCCAAACCTTAAGTTCTATTTTCCCATCTTCATCCATAATCAAATTACCAGAATTAGGAATATCCCCACTAATTTCTAAAGGTTTACTACCATTAACAAAATCCATTGATAAAATTCTTGTTTCATGTTTCATAATCGCATTCGCACGATATTGCGTAGCCGCATTAACCAAAGAATAAGTAGAATCAACAAAAGCATCTTGTCTTGCTTTAGCCATTATATTAGCTATAAAAGGCACTGTAATTATAGCTATAACTCCCAAAATAACAATAACTGCAAGTAGCTCGGTTAATGTGAAAGCCTTATCATTCATGTATTTCACCTCTATTATGATTATATCTAGTGCAAAGCCACCTTGTCAAGAAAAAACAAAAGAAAAGGACTTTTTAAAAGCCCCCTTTACAAATCATTATATACTAACCAAAATATAGCTCATTATCACATATTCATAAAATACAAATTAATCATTTTCTTTCTTTTCATCATTACTATGAAGTCCAATTGTACTAACAAGCCTAGTTTTACTAAGCTTTTCATATAATAATTCCTTGCTAGTAAACATATATTTTATAACCGAAATAAAGTACATTAAAAATACACACAAAATAACAATTATCCCAACAAATTCCCTAACAAAATCATTAGGCATATTAATAATAATTTCAAAAACAACAAATGGAATAACGAAATAAATTAACATCACTAAAATTTTTCTCAAAAATAATCTTGGTATATTTTTTTCATTATTATCATCAAAAACCGCAATATTTAAAAATTTCTTACCAGGTGTACCAGTATTTAAAAATAACGGAATTATAAAATAATAAATCAACACAATACCCAAATTTAAATAAAAATAATCACCAAACAAAATAATAACAAACACTTCTATAAACATCAGTATAAATAAATCAAGAAAAAATGCCATCGTTCTTCTAAGACCAGAAATTGTCTTTCCCTTCTCTAAAGCATTCGCATTTACCTCATCTATCTTAGGTACAAATTTTATAAATGGCCTGCACATCAAAAATCCTAAAACGCCACCTAAAGTATTTAACAATAAATCATCCACATCAAATAATCTATAACCTCTAGGATAAATAAAATATAATCCACTCAGCTGAGTTAATTCAAAAAACAAACTCAGTAAAAAAGTATAAATAATAGTTTCTTTCATATTACATTTAAAGAAATATCTCAAAAACATTCCAAAAGGAACTGTTAATATAATATTAAATATCGGAACATAAAAATATGACTCTTTCATAGCCGGGATATAAGTATGAATATCCATTATATTAAAGGAAGATTTCAATACAAAATCAATTAAAAAATCAAAAGGTATTAATTGTACTCTTGGACTTGTCATCATCGCAACCTCACTAATTTTTGGAAGTGGCAAAATAACTAAAAAATAAGCACATAACAAATAAAAAACAAATAAATAAATGATAACCGATTTAAAAAATGATATTGAACCATATTTATGATATTGACTTAATATAAAAGGCATAGTAATCAATAATGCAATAAAAGGAAAAATAAATACTGCCGAATTAATACTTGTAACATAATTCATACATCTAGCCACCTTTCAAATATATTATATAACAAAATTATACATTAAAACCTTACACTTTTGTAAGAAAAAAGGATTGTTAAAAACATAAAAAAGAAGATAACCATTTACTAATTATCCTCTTTCATATTAAGCAAAAACTTTCCTTAAATTGTATATAGCATCACTAGCAACTGCCTCTGCCGAAATAGTAGCCACTTCCTCATTTGATGATTGTGGTGTTATTTCTGACATGCCAGCCTCTATCATACAATTATTTGATTGAATTACGGAAGAGGAAGCACTACCAGTAAACATATCTGTTACATCTGCATTATCCATATTCCATTTATCACTTACATATATTTGGGTTAATTTTTGTGTATTATTGAACATATTTCTAGCATCAGTAGCAGATGATGTAT
>CANRSQ010000024.1 GCA_947642475.1 uncultured Mycoplasmatota bacterium | reverse complement strand
AATTACTTTACACATTATGCGTATAAAATACAAAAATAAACAAAAGAAAAATAAAATTACAAAGGTAACATATTTAAAAAACATACTATAAGTAACATTCTCCAAAGACTGTCAAATTTCGCAAAAATGTAAAGTAAAAAAGAGACTATTTAGCCTCTTCAGTAACTCTTGTTTCTCTAATAACAACAACTTTAATTGTACCAGGATATTGTAATGTAGATTCAATCTTCTCTTTAACATCTCTAGCCACTTTATGACTTTGTGCATCATTAATATTCTCAGGTTTAACAATTACACGTAATTCTCTTCCCGCTTGAACTGCAAAAGACTTTTCAACACCAGGAATTTCATTACCAATATTTTCAAGTTCAGTTAATCTTTGAACATAATTCTCTAATGAATCATTTCTAGCACCAGGACGAGAAGCAGATAAAGCATCCGCAATAGCCACTAATACAGAAATAATACTAGTAGGTTCAGTATCACCATGATGAGAAGCAATCGCATTAATAACATCTTCACTCTCACCATATTTAGTAGCTATCTTAACACCAATTTCCACATGACTTCCTTCAACCTCATGATCAATAGCTTTACCAATATCATGAAGTAATCCAGCACGTCTAGCTAAACTAACATTTTCACCTAGCTCAGCCGCAAGTAAGCCAGCTAAATTTGCCACTTCCATAGAATGCTTTAAAGCATTTTGACCATAACTAGTTCTAAAATTTAATTTACCTAATAATTCAATTATTTCAGTATCCATCTTAGTAATACCTAATTCAAATAAAGCATTTTCACCATATTCAAGTAATTTAGCTTTCATTTCCTTAACGGTTTTATCATAAACCTCTTCAATCCTACCAGGATGAATACGTCCATCTTTAATAAGCGTATCCAAAGTTAATTTTGCAATTTCTCTACGATAAGGATCAAAACTAGATAAAACAATAGCTTCAGGCGTATCATCAATAATTAAATCAACACCAGTAACTGCCTCAATAGTACGAATATTTCTACCCTCTCTACCAATAATACGACCTTTCATCTCATCATTAGGTAAAGTAGCTACCGTAACAGTTTGCTCATTCGCTACATCAGCCGCATATTTTTGCATAGCTGCCACCATCGTAGATTTGGCCTTTTTATCCGCATCTAACTTAGCCTCAGCTTCACGTTCTTTAATATATGAAGAAATTTCTAATTCCATCATTTCTTCAACCTTTTTCATAATAACATCACGTGCTTCTTGTTTAGAATAACCCGCAATTTTTTCAAGTTGTTTTATTTGTTCATTTTTTGCATCTTCAAGCTCCACTTGCTTGTCTTGAATATCTTTTTGTCTTTGGTTTAAATTATTTTCTTTTTCATCAAGCATTTGCTCACGATTTTGTAACATTTGATCACGACGATCAATACTTTCTTCACGACTTAAAAGACGATCTTCAGAATCTTTAATCTCTTGTTTTTTTTCTTTAATTTCTTTATCAAGTTCACTCTTTAATCTATGAGCTTCTTCTTTGGCTTCTAAAATACCATCACGCTTAATCTTATCAGCTTCTTTTTTTGCATTTTCAACAGCAGCCAAAGCCTTCTTAGTTGAACTAAAGCCCCTTACATAACTTAAAATTATCATTAAGATAATACCTACAAAAAGTCCAATTATAACTAGCAAAATGGAGAAAATAGTACTTGTCATATTATTACCTCCATAATTATGTTACTACAAGTGATATTACAATCACTTAATTATATTTTATAAGTTAATAAGGAATAAGTCAAGCTAAAGAAAATTTAAACCAATATAAAAACCAATCAACTAGTTTTTCCAATCCATGATTACCACCTAAAATTTTATATTGCTTAAATAATTCTTCTATATCACTTCTAGCAGAATCTGATAGATAACCTCTTGCAATATGTTTTTCACATTCAATTGTAATCTGAATATATAACAATAAAACCATGCTTTCTTGCATGGCTTTATTGTTTTTTCTATTATCTTTTAATTCCTTTAATATAATACCCAAAACTGTAGTTAAAATGAAAGGGATAACGCAATTTAATATTATATCCAACATAAATAATCCTTAATAAAAATATTAACAAATTTCTCTTTAATTACTTTGTTATCTCATTTAATTTAGTATCACCATCATAATCGTTATAATAGAAAAACCAATTATCTTTAATTTTTTTTCTAACATATACATTGTTTCCTTCAGAATCATTTATACTTTCATCATAAGTATATAATTCATCTTCTCCAGCAAAGTTATTAGCTGGGGAATAAATAAGTCCCCAATCAACATCGTGATAAAATCCATTATCGTAAAAAGTAAATGTTACATAGTTCCCATTAGTCATAAAATTGCCACCGCCATAGTGAATAGATTGAATATCTTTAATCTTTGTAGAGACGCTATCGCTTGACTTTTCTTTAATTACTTTTTTCGCAATTTTAGTTAATTGTTCAGTATTAGAATTTAAATAATTAATACTATATTTTTCTGCCTCTAAATAAGATTTACGAGATTTAAAAACATCATGGGAAATAGCTAAAAATATTAAAACACCAGCAATTACAAAAATTACTACACCCAATAATAAAATGAATATTATAGATTTATTTTTCATAATCGACCTCACTTCTACTTCATCATAACAATCACATGGCTTTTTGTCAAAATTATAAGAATTTATTAAAATAATTAATTCGAACCTTAAAATTAAATCATTTTAACATATTTTACACATTCAACATTAAATGTCTATATAAGAAAGATACAAATTATATATAATTTATATCACAAATACGTTTATCAGCTAATAATATTCAGATTAACTATTGTGTATTTTTTGTTATTAAATATAAAAACCAATAAATAGAATAGCTCTAAAGATTGGTTTTTATTAATTACTTAACTTCTTTTTCAGCAGCTTTTTTATCAATACTATAATATTCACGAACTTTTTTATTAATCTCTTCACTAATCTTAGGATTAGATTTTAAATACTCTTTAACATTTTCCTTACCTTGGCCGATTTTTTCACCTTTATAGGCATACCATGCACCAGATTTTTCTAAAATATTAGCTTCCGCACCTAAATCAATAAGTTCGCCCTCTTTAGAAATACCAGTTCCATACATAATATCTACTTGGCAAGTTTTAAATGGAGGTGCCATCTTATTTTTAACAACTTTAATATTAGTTTTATTACCAATAATATCAGTTCCCATTTTAATTTGTTCACTTCTTCTAATTTCAAGTCTTATAGAAGAATAGAATTTAAGCGCACGTCCACCAGGTGTAACTTCAGGATTACCAAACATAACCCCAACCTTTTCACGTAATTGGTTAATGAAAATAGCAACAGTTCCAGTCTTATTAATAATACCAGCTAATTTTCTTAAAGCTTGGCTCATAAGTCTAGCTTGTAAACCAACATGAGAATCTCCCATTTCGCCTTCAATTTCAGCTTGTGGAACTAAAGCCGCAACAGAGTCAATTACAATAACACTAATTGCACCACTTCTAACTAAAGCTTCCGCAATTTCTAAAGCTTGTTCACCATTATCAGGTTGTGATAATAATAAATCATTAATATTAACACCTAATCTTTCAGCATATTGTGGATCAAGTGAGTTTTCAGCATCAATAAATGCTACCTTCCCACCTTGTTTTTGAGCCTCAGCAATCGCATGTAATGCAAAAGTAGTTTTACCACTTGATTCAGGTCCATAAATTTCAATAATTCTTCCCTTTGGATATCCTCCAATTCCAAGAGCTACATCTAAAGCAATACTTCCACTAGGAACAACATCAATCTCGCGTTTTTCATTATCCCCTAAACGCATAATCGAACCTTTCCCAAATTGTTTTTCTATATCAGATAGTACCTGTTTTAAATTTTGATCAGTATCAGCAGTCTTTGCCATAATATTTCCTCCTTATTTTGAAACTCCTATGGTTACATTTTATCCTATAAAAAATAAAATGTCAATACTTTTTACGAACATTTGTTTTAAAATTGATAAAGAAAATTTTTCCACAAAGAAAAAGGCCTAAGCCTTTGCATCTTCAAATATAAATTTCTTATTAGCTAAATAATATTGAATTCCTGAAATCACAGATAAAATACAAGCTAATATTAATAAGAAATCAGAAACTCTAAGATTCCATAATTCAAAAGGTAAATTATAGAATAAAGTTAATACTAGACCAACCATCATAGTTGCCGTCTTAACCTTACCAAGTTTACTAGCCGCAACTACAGTTCCCTTATTTCCAGCCACCATCTTAATAGAATCAACAAAAGTATCTCTTAAAATAATTACAACTGGAATAATCGGATGAATAAATCCTTGTGCACATAAAATAATAAGTACCGCATTAACTAAAATTTTATCAGCAATCGCATCCATCATTTTACCAAAATCAGTAACCAAGTTATATTTTCTTGCAATATAACCATCAACAAAATCAGTTAAAGATGCAATTATAAATAAAATACCAGCAATTAAATATCTAACATCTACCCTAAGAGATTCATTAATAAATAATTGTGTAATATTTATATCAAATGCTGAAAATGGAAATAACAAAATTGCAATAATTACAAACGTTAAAAATATTCTAAACATTGTTAATTTATTAGGTGTATTCATAAATCCTCCTACCCTCTGTCAGTAATGACAGTTCCTTCCTCAAAGTCATCATCCTCGGTGTTTATAGAAATAACAAAATATACTATAACAACCACTAAAAACGATACTAAAGCATAAATCAAAAATGGAATTATTTTAGCCTTATTTCTTTTATCCACAGTATAAGGTGATTTAACCGCCTTAGCAGGTTTCTTTTCTTTAGCTGCCATTTTTATATCATCTAAAGAAAGTCTAGAAGTATAATCAAATAAATATTCGTTAAATTCATCCACTAAATCTTCTTTATTTAAGCCAAGATACTTCGCATAATCACGAATAAAATACTTAAGATAAAAAACATCATCAAAAGCTTCAGAATTTCCAGCCTCAATATTTTCAATCTGCGTCGGTTTAATTTTTAAATCCTCGGCTACTTCCTCAATTGAAACACCGATGCTTTCACGAGCTGTTTTTAACTGCTCACCAATCTCTTTCATATTCTCACTTTCCTTATATAAAACAAAATAATATTTTATAAGCCATATTCTGTACCTATTGCTAGGCGACAAACATCTATCTACCGGTAAAACCAGTCCCATAGAAGATTCTTGATTCTCCTCTATTAGGTTCCCCTACCATAATTTGGGTTGCTTGCTTGCGGAGTTTACCACGTTTCACTCTTTTATTTCTAAAAGCATCGTCACTGCGGCACTTTATGTTATATAGGCCATAGTTAAAAACCTTAGGTCATCAAACGTCGTCAGATAAAATCTGCCATAGGTTATTTTTTCCCTATGCACAATCACTACAGTCATCACAGACTGTGCAAGTATGGACTTTCCTCTACATTACAAAGAATGCAGCGTTTGTCAAAATATTATTTGTCTCCATAAATGATTTTTTCTAAATTAGATAATCTTCTAAGTAAATCGACATTACTTACACCACTAGACTCAGAAGCCACATCAAGTTTAGTACGCAAACTTCTAATTTCTTGTTTTAGACGCATATTTTCATCAATAAGTGATTTTTTATCACGTTCATATTCACGCATAAGCGCAAACATCTCTTCATAATCACTAATGATTGTGTCTAAAAACTTATCAACCTCTTGTGGTCTATATCCTCTTGTATCGATTTTAAACTCTTTTTCTAAAATATCCTTTGGAGTTAGAATAATTCTTTCCTGATACATGAGCATCCCTCTTTCCTTATTATACATTTTAAAGGAAAAAGTCTTTATTGTCAATATAATCATTCACACCTAAAAATATACTAACTATTTCCAAAACATTAATTCAAATAATAAAATTTCATCCATTTTTCATATTTCAGAAAGTAGCAAATATTCTAGCACGCAACCCACCATTTGTCAATTTCAAAAACCACTATACCTAATTGCTATATAAATACATTTATTGTATAATTAATAATAGGTGATGCAAGTGAAAGAACCACTTTTATATAAAATAACAAGACCAATAATAACAGTCCTCTTTACCATTATTTTTCACCCCCATATAATAGGAAAAGAAAACATCCCAAAAGAAGGAAAAATAATATTAGCCGGAAACCACACCAATATACTAGACTGCCTTTTACTAATTTCCAGTACCAAAAGAACTGTCCACTTTCTCGCAAAATACGAATTACTAAAACCACCATTCGGTTTCATATTCAAAAATATGGGAATTATACCAGTAAATAGAAAAGCCAAACAAAATAAAGAAGCCTATAACGAAGCCATAAAATATCTTGAAGACGGAAAAGTAATCGGTATCTTCCCAGAAAGTACCATCAATAAAGCCAAAGAAGAAATTACCATTCCCTTTAAAAAAGGCGCTGTTAGAATGGCTTATCAAACTCACAGCCAAATAATACCATTTTCCATTACTGGTAAATATAACATATTAAAAAAAGGAATAACAATAGTTTTTGAAAAACCTTACACTATAAAAACAGATAACGATTTACAAGAAACAGACAAGTTAAGAGAAAAAATTAATACAATGATTATAGAAAGAAGGTAACACATGGAACTTATAGATAAAATAAAAAGACTAAAAAAGCCAAACGCACCGTGGCATAAATACTATCAAAAAGGCGAAGAAAAAATAGAAGTAAACAATAAAACAATTTATGAATATTTAGAAGAAGCCGCCAATAAATATAGTAACTTACCCGCTCTAGAATACTTTGGAAAACAAACAACCTATAAAAATTTCTTAAACAATATCGATATATGCGCCAAAGCATTCATTAACTTAGGAATAAAAAAAGGAGATGTTGTTACAATCTGTATGGCCAACACCCCAGAAGCCGTAACTGCCTTTTATGCCCTAAATAAAATAGGTGCGATCGCCAACATGATTCATCCATTATCAGGAGAAAAAGAAATAAAACATTTCTTAAAACACAATCATGCCAAAGCCTTAGTAGCCATCGACTTGTGTTACGAAAAAATAAATAACATCCTAGATGAAACCGAAGTTCAAAAAACAATCATTGTATCAGCCAAAGATTCAATGCCACTATTACTAAACGTAGGCTATGAATTAACTCAAGGTCATAAAGTAAAAAAGCCAAATAAAACAGAAAATAAATACATTTACTGGAAAGATTTTTTCAAAACCGGAAAAACAAAAGAACAAATAGAAACAGTAAAAGGCCCCAAAGATACACCAGCCGTAATTCTTCATAGCGGTGGAACAACTGGTGATCCAAAAGGAATAGTCCTAAGTAATGGAAACTTTAATAGCCTAGTAGAACAAGCAAAAATAGTATTTAAAAGCGTAAACCCAGGCGAAACAATTTTAACCATTCTCCCTCTATTCCACGGTTTCGGTCTAGGCGTTTGTACCCATACCCCACTTTGCAAAGGAGTAAAAGTAACCCTAGTCCCACAATTTAACTCTAAAGAATTCGATAAACTAATACAAAAAACAAAACCAAATCTTATCTTTGGAGTTCCAACCCTTTATGAAGCCCTAACAAACTGTAATAACGTTAAAAATTTAGATTTATCAAACGTTAAATATGTTATTTCCGGTGGCGACACCCTATCACAAACACAAATAAAAAAAATAAATACATATTTAAAAGAACATGGATGCAAAGTAAAAGTATCCCAAGGATATGGAATGACCGAATCGCTAGCCGCCACTGCATGCGCCCTAGATGAAGCCAATAAAGATGGTAGTATCGGCATCCCATTCCCAGGAAACTACTATAAAATAATTGATCCAGAAACCAGAAAAACACTAGGACCAAATCAAGATGGCGAAATATGCGTTAATGGACCAACCGTAATGTTAGGATACCTAGATAACGAAATAGCCACCAACGAAGCCCTTCAAATTCATGACGATGGTTACGTATGGCTTCACACCGGTGACATCGGATATATGGACGAAGACGGCGTATTCTTCTATAAACAAAGACTAAAAAGAATGATTATCTCAAGTGGATATAATGTTTATCCAAGCTATATTGAAAACATAATTGAGCAACACCCAGCCGTTCTTTCATGTACAGTTATTGGAATCCCCCACCCATATAAAGTAGAAGTTCCAAAAGCCTTCATCGTTCTAAAAAATGAACACACAGGATTAAATCCAAAAGGCAGTATCAAAAAATTCTGTGAAAAACATCTATCAAAACATTCAGTTCCATATGAATTTGAATTTAGAAAATCACTCCCAAAAACATTAATAGGAAAAGTTGACTTCAAAAAATTAATGGAAGAAGAACAAGAAAAAAGGAAAAATGATTAATATGAAAAAGAAGTATTTATGTTATAAAATATTTAAAGCAATATTAAAACCAATCTTTATTTTGTACTATAACCCAAAAGTAATAAATAAAGAAGCTATTCCAAAAGAAGGACCAATAATAATAGCTGGAAACCATAAACACATATATGATCAATGCCTAACAATAATTTCAACAAAAAGAATTATAAATTATATGGCCAAAAAAGAATATTTTGATGGAAAAATGGCTTGGTTCTTTAAATCAGTAGGTTGTATTCCAGTAAATAGACAAATAAAAGATGAAAATGCCAAAAATAGTGCCTTAGAAGTATTAAAAGAAAATGGCGCAATCGGAATTTTCCCAGAAGGAACACGAAATAAAACAAAAGAATTCCTACTTCCATTTAAATTTGGAGCAGTTTCAATGGCTAGGAAGACTAATGCTACAATAGTTCCATTCGGACTAACCGGCGATTATAAATTTAGAAGTAAAAACCTAACCGCTAGATTTGGAACACCTTTTAAAGTAGAAAACATGACTCTAGAAGAAGCCAATAACAAACTTTATAATGAAGTAAAAAAACTAATGGAAGAAAACTTAAAACCAGAAGACAAATAATCTTCTGGTTTTATAATGTATCATTATTAATTTTTTTCTAATTAATTATATATGGATCGTCACTAGTTCCACCACCAGACAATATAATATCTGATTTTAAATACACCACAGGAGTTATAGCATGGGCATTTGACCCCGTCTCATTAACTGCAGATGAGCCTATTTGATCAGCCCACAAGGTCACAACACAATTTGGACTATTAGTAGGTGTTAGAGTCCATCTTGACCAGTTAATATTTAAAAAGTGGGTCGATTTACAAATGTCAGAATTGCTATTGTATAAATATTCAGTACCACACTGACGCGCGTTAGAATTTATTCTAATAAACTCGCTTAAACTAATTAGACCAATTTTCCCATTCCAAGAAACACTTTTTTCCGAATCAATCAATGCTTTCAAACTTGTACTTCCCGATGGGCCCACATTCCATTCATGTTCAACAATTAAATCTTTGTAACTGTCTTTTATATTATTCTGATAATAATCTTGATTTAATCTTGTATTTAATGTAGCTGGCCTTGCCCATTTATTAGAATTAGAACTATCAAAAGTATTAGTTCCATTATCACCATTTTTGATGATTTTTAAAGTTCCATCCACCTCTAATGAAATTATTCTCCATATCTCATCATTGAATGTAATATAATTATCTGGATTTGTTCCTTTATAAAAATATCTACCTAATTCATATTTGTCCTTATATAAACCATCTCCATCCATTGTTGTTGTTATATCATTACCTTTTAAATTTACAGTTTCAGTTGGCCTATTTGGAATTTTATTTCCACTTTCACTATCAACAGCTTGCTCATAAGTTAATTCCATATTTATACTCGCGCTTAAATTTTCTGGTTGATTTGTTACACTATTACTATAATAAACATTAACATATAAATAATGTTTTTCTCCTGGATCTAATGTAAAGGCTATATCGCTATAATCTTGTTGACCTTCATTAATGTCTGTCCATTTTTCTGGTTCGCTTTGAATCAAATTCACCCATTCATCATCAAACCATCTTTCTCCTAAAGCCATTACTTGACACCCAATCGCATCATTATCCCCGCATGATAAATTAGCTATAGTTACTAATCCCGTTAATGTTCCTTTATTGGTTACTTCTACTTCATACCATCTATCACTACCATTTTCCCAATTTTCATCTAATGGCGTAATTAATCCTGTATTAAATATAGCTGTTGTTGGTGTATATGTTGGCTCGCTTATATCATAAGCATCCCCACCATAAGGATTTCCTCCTCTTATATTGGTTATTTCTATATCCCAATTACTTGATATTCCTGATGTTCCTTTAATATCTAACCTAGATGCAAAAGCGGCATATCCTACTACCATTAGAAGCATTACCCCACATAATGTTCCTATTATTATATTGTTTTTTCTTTTCCTACTATAACTTCTCATTTTTTACTTCCTTCCTATATTAGCTAGTATCAATAGTATTATAATTCCATTATAAACGAAAATTATTCATTTGGTGGCATTTCATTTTTACTATTCTTTTCTACCATATACATCTTATCAAAAAAAAAAAAAAAAACAAGGTAATTTTATTGCTAGATAAAAATCTACTTACATTTTCCATAAGTAGATCTTTTAATATGTTTAACATCCTCCACCATTACATCAAATAAATTATATATTTTATTTATATCCATATTCCTCACCAAACCCATCCTAACACCATCTGAAAACAATTTCATCAAATTCGACAAAACTAGTTAAAATTAGAACTTCTCTATTTTTTAAAATTTTATAGAAAAAATCCTATATTTATAGTATAATTATAATGGTGTTAAAATATGAAATATCCTATAGGGGCAAAAAAAAATACAAATCATTATAATTCTTATGGTAATCGTGGTATGGGTTTAGAAAACGATATCGAAATAAGTAATAACTATTATTTACAAAAAAATATTGCTGTTGTTCATAAAAAACCTACCCCAATTACTATTGCTAAAGTAGACTATCCATCAAGATTAGAAGCCGTAATCAAGGAAGGTTATTTTAGAACGCCTTCAACTACAGATTACAATGGAATCTACAAAGGTAAATATATAGACTTTGAAGCCAAAGAAACTACAAATACAACATCATTCCCTTTAAGTAATATTCATGATCACCAAATCAAACATCTTGAAATGATTCATAATCACGGTGGTATTGGATTTATCATTGTACGTTTCACAAAGCTAAATCATACTTTTTTATTACAATTTGAAAAACTAAAACATTTCTTACAAACAAGTAAGCGTAAATCAATCCCCCTAGAATATTTTAAAAACCATGGATATATAATTAAAGATAAATATAATCCCAGAGTAGATTATATTGAAATAATAGATAATTTATATTTTAATGGAGGTAACTATGAAGAGTAAACTCACAAATATAATAAATAAAATAAAAGGAAAAAATAAAGATACTAAACCTCGAGTTTCAACCATTGAATCCAAAGAAAACCAAATAGAAAGTAGTGATGATATGACCAAAAGTAAACCAAAACATAGTAATACAAAAAAAAGTCCAAAAAATAAAAAGAAAATAGGAAAAATCATTTTAATAACACTATTATCGTTATTTATAGTAGGAATGCTAATTGCTATAGCCTTCTTTATATATATTGCTATTAGTGCTGATAAATTTGACCCAGATAAATTATACACAAAAGAAGCAAGTACTTTATATGACACTAACGGAAAAGCATTCGCCCATTTAGGAAGTGAAATGCGTGAAAAAATCAAATATAAAGATACTTCAGAAGAATTAGTTAATGCCATTGTTGCAACCGAAGACTCAAGATTCTTCCAACACAATGGATTCGACTTACCACGTTTCTTAAAAGCATCATTTGGTCAAGTTTTAGGTCAAAACGCAGGTGGAGCATCAACCCTTACCATGCAAGTCTCTAAAAACCAACTAACATCAACTGCTTCTAGTGGCTTTGCTGGTATTAAACGTAAATTCACCGATATATATTCATCAATCTTCCAAATCGAAAGTAACTATACTAAAGAAGAAATATTTGAATTTTATATCAACTCATACTATCTAGGTAGTGGAGCTTATGGTGTTGAACAAGCTGCTAAAACATACTTCAATAAAGATGCCAAAGACTTAAACCTTTCAGAAGCAGCCATGATTGCCGGATTATTCCAATCACCAGTACAATACGATCCAAACTTACATCCAGATAGAACAGAACAAAGACGTTTACTAGTATTAAAACTTATGAAACGTCATGGATATATAACAAACGAAGAATATGAAATAGCTAAAAAAATGACAGTTGATAAAATTGTTATCAAAGGAAACTCTGCTCGTACCGATTCCGCAAAATATCAAGGATTCATTGATACTGTAGCTGAAGATGTTAAAGAAAAAACTGGATATGATCCATATTCATATTCAATGAAAATATATACAACAATGAATAGAGAAAAACAAGATGAAATAAATAAAATAATGAGTGGTGAAGACTTTAAATGGGAAAACGATAAAGTTGACGCCGGAGCCGTAGTTATAGAAACAAAAACAGGTGCCATCACAGCCGTAGCTGCCGGACGTAATAGTAAAGGCGCAAAAAGCTTTAACAACGCTACAATGATGAAACAACAAATCGGTTCAACCGCAAAACCACTATTCGATTATGGTCCAGCAATAGAATATTTAGGATGGAACACATATCATCCAATTATTGACGAAAAATATTCATATAGTGATGGAACAGAAATAAACAACTGGGATGGTAGATATAAAGGAATAATTACAATAAGAGATGCCTTAGTAGACTCTCGTAATATTCCAGCTTTAAAAACATTCCAAAGTGTTAAAAATTCAGATGTCAAAGACTTTGTCACAAAACTAGGATTATCCCCAGAAGTAGCTTCAAATGGAAAATTACATGAAGCCCATGCAATTGGTGGATATACTGGAGAATCACCATTAACCGTAGCGGCTGCCTATGCTGCCTTCGGAAATAATGGTTACTATATTGAACCGCATAGTTTCACCAAAGTAGTATTTGATAAAGACGATAAAACATATACAATCGACCCTAAAAAGACAAAAGTTATGGGTAAAGATACCGCTTATATGGTAACAGATATGTTAATTGATACAGCTAAAAACGCTTTAGGAAATTATAGTAATATCAACGGTGCACAATATGCTGCCAAAACAGGTACAACAAACTTTGATGAAAAAACAATGAAAGCCCACAGATTATCTAGTAACGCCGTAAAAGATTTATGGGTTGCTGGATATAACCCAGAATATTCAATCGCCGTATGGTATGGTTATGACAATATAAAAGCCGGAACTAATAGATTTGGTTCAAGTCAAAATTCAAGACTATTCCAAGCAATTGCAAAAGACTTCTTCAAAGCAGATCAAAAATTCACAAAACCAGATAACGTTGTAGAAATAACCGTAGAAAAATATTGTGGATATCCTTTATTACCAAGTGCAAATACACCTGATAATATGAAAACTACTGAATTATTTAAAGATAGTACAAAACCAACAGAAGTCTCAAATAGATTTAATACACTTGCAAACGTAACAAGTCCAAAAGCCACAGTTAATGGAAGAAATGCAACCATAACTTGGAAAGCTATTGAAACCCCAGATGCATTAAATAGATCATATTGGAGCCCAATTGTTAATAAAGCATTCTCAATTTCAAGAGACCAAACAACATATCTAAACTATATAATGGGAATAAACGATAAAGTATTAGGAAAAGTAGTTTATAATGTTTATTTAAAAAACGGAAATGAACTTACCAAAGTTGCAACTGTTAGTGATGCCAGCGCCACTGTAAAACTACCTACCACCGCTAATCCAACTTATGTCATTAAAGCAAGTTATTCAAATTTTGCTGGTGCAGAAAGTAGTGGAACAGAAATAAAAATTGAACATAAAGGCGCATCAGAATCAGATGCCAAAATAACCTTAAATGGTGGAAAACAATTTATTATGTCAACAGGATCTACCTTTACTGATGAAAACCCACCAGTAAAAGTAACCTTAGACGGTGAAGATATCACTAAAGATGTAAAAGTAACAACAAGCGTTGTAGATTCATCAGGTAAAGAAGTAAGTATGTCAGCAATCGGATCTACTGCCGATACTTATACAATCACATACAAAGTAACATATGATGGAACTACACTTGGAACAACAACAAGAACCGTTATAGTAAACTAAAAACAGGAACAAAAATTCCTGTTTTTTTATTTAAGCTAAATTTGAAAATGCCGAAATAAATAATAATCTAATTCAATTCTTCAATCTCTTCTTTTGTTAAATTAGTAACTCCAGTTATAAATGAAATATCAGTATTTTCAGCAAGCATATTCTTAGCTATTTCTAATTTCTCTTGTTTAGAACCTTCCTTAAGTCCCAAAGAGCGTCCTTTTTCTTCTGCTGCTTCGATGTTTATCGCATTTACTTGCTCTCTAGCTTTTTCTTC
>CANRSQ010000023.1 GCA_947642475.1 uncultured Mycoplasmatota bacterium | reverse complement strand
CTGCACATTTTTATATACAAAAATACCAAATCTGTCTTAGATGGATTTGGCAAATCTGCATGTTTTTACCTTACAAAAAAGGAAATTTTGTATAATTTAATTTATTTATTATGATACTTGCAAATATCCTTAAGCTTACATTCACTACATTTAGGATTTCTAGCCATACAATGATATCTACCAAATAAAACCATTTGATGGTGCCTACGGCATAATTCAGCCTTCTTAAATTTCTTACTAATTTTCTTTTCAATAGTCAAAGGACTATCCCCATCTTTCGCAAGACCAAGTCTAACACTTACCCGAGCTACATGCGTATCCACCGCAATACATGGAACATTATATAAATTACTTAAAACCACATTAGTAGTCTTTCTTCCAACACCAGGCAAACTTTCTAAATATTCACGATTATTAGGAACAACCCCATCATAATCCTCTACTAATCTTTTGGCAATCTCAATCACATTATTAGCCTTCTTATTAAAAGTTCCAATTGGTCTAACAATCCTAATAATATCATTCAAATCAGCCTTACTTAAATCCTCTAAAGTCGGATACTTAGAAAACAAAACCTCTGTAACCATATTAACCCTTTTATCCGTCGTTTGAGCACTAAGCATCGTCGCCAACACAAGTTCATAATCCTTATTATAATTAAGTTCACACTTAGGATTAGGAAACAATTCATCTAAATAATCTTCTATTTTATTCATTGAGCCAGTCATAATCAAATACCTCTCCCTTAACTTTCTTATTCTTAAAACTAGCCTTTTCCTTTTCAATATCAGCCTTAGACTTTATTCCCCTTTTCTTCCATTCATATAAAATCTTATCAATATATCTTAAATTAGAAACACCATTATAAACAGCTTCCTTTAAAGCCAAATCAATAGTTTCTTCCTCAAAACCATCATCTGCCCAAGCCCCAATAATCTCATACTCCATTGGACTCAAAGTTCGGCCAAACTCCTTTTCAAACTTATCAAAAATATTACTAGAACTTTCCTCTTCCTTATTATCCATCAAAGTAAGAACTAACTTATTATATAAATTATCTAAACAAACATACTCCTCACGCACATTATTGTTAGTCACACTATTTAAAACAATAAGATTCTTTTTAACAAGCGAATCAATTAAAGTAACCACATCAACTAACTTCATATTAATTAACTTACTAATGCGTCCAGGATCAAATTCATTATTATCAAGTAAACAAATTAAAACAATAAGTTCCTTTTCCGTTATCTTTAAATTTTTATAATTAGAAAGCAATAACTTTGGAACAACAATATTTCCATCTTTAATAATATCCACAACTTTACCTGTCATAAAATCACCTAAAACTTATTATAACTTAAAAAAAGCCTTTTGTCGATGGAACAACCACAACATTATAAGATTCTTCATTCAACTTCAAAATCGTAAAACTATCCGTACTAACAATATGATTATCAATCCAAGATTCCTGAACCTCCGAAAGCCACTTTTTACTAATGTCATCATCATAAAAAATCGTACTAATATTTTCATCAACCGAGAAAGATTTATTCAAATTCATAAGATAAACAAAATCACAAGACCTAAGTTCATATCCATTATCATCATAAATACATAAAGTATAATTATTAATTCTAAACCTAAACATTCCATTTTTTCTTGTAATATAAATATTATCCACCTTTTTTTCCAAAGAATTTTTTAAATAAAAAACATCAGGCTGACTATCAAATATCTTAACCGCATCATCAATACCCTCATCATTCTTATAATCCAAAACAAATAAATTACTATTATCCACAGTATTTATAAGTAAAGACTTACTATTTTTAAGACGTAAAAAAACAATACTAGTTTCATTATCCTTAAGCTTTAAATCAATATGTTTAGCCACAAACGCTCTAGTATCAAAATGTAAAAAAACAAGAAAAAGAATAATACCCAAAACAATTACTTTTTTCATAAAAAAAACACCCTATTAAAAGGTATGTTTTAAAGATATGTATTAGTAATATATTCCGTCAAAGATTCCTTAGTATTTAAAACCCTATCCGTAATAATTTTATCCTCTAAGTCATTAATTAAATTCTTAAGAAAAGCGCCCGGTTTTTTATCCAAAATTTCACAAATTTCCATTGGCGATAACACAATATCAAGTTTATTATGAATCTGTAATTCTGAATAAACCTCATTCAAATCCTTCTTATTAACACCATAAAGTTCACTAGCCAAAGTACAAACATATAAACCATATTCATATAATACTTTTTTATCCAAAAGATTTTTATCCTTAAGTTCTAAAATCATAGAAATAGTTTCTTTCTCATTCGTACTAAAATTATACTTATCCATTGCATCAAGCTGCGCCCAAGTAACAATCATTGAAGGCGTAAATTTAACTTTCTTAAGCAAAGATAAACCAAGATTATCAGCTAACTTAAGATCGCACAATAATTTAATGCCATACTCCTTATTAGCACTAGCAAAAATTATATCTAATTCATCACGTATACGCTCTTTAGATAGTTTCTTAACCAAATGAGCATACTTCTTTATATAAGCCTTTAAAACCGGCTCTAATTCAAAATTTAAGATAGTTGCGAATCTAACCGCACGCAAAATACGTAAAGCATCCTCCTTCAAACGAATTTTAGGATTACCAACCATCCTAACAATCTTATTGTCCAAATCACTTTTCGCATTTAGTAAATCGATTTCCTCGCCATCCTTATCAATACATAAAGTATTAATAGTAAAGTCACGTCTTTTTAAATCCTCTTCCAAACTATCAATATATTTAACTATCGACGGTTTCCTGTAATTAACATACTTCCCTTCACTACGAAAAGTAGTAATCTCAAATCTAATTTTATCCACAATAATAACCACAGAACCATACTCAGAATTTGTTGTTACTACCTCATTAAAAATATTAACAATTTCCATCGGTTTTGCATCAGTACAAATATCAATATCAACAGAACTTCTTTTTAAATATAAATCACGTGGGTAGCCACCAATAATATAAGCTTGATAACCAAATTCAGTTATCTTATTTAAAACTTTAATTGCCGAATTATACATAATCAAACTCCTCCTATCATAGCAAGAAAAAAAGGCTACAAAAAGCCTTAGTTAACAGCGTCTTTTAATTTAGCGCCAGCTTTAATAGTAACTGCAGTTCTTGCAGGAATAGTTACAGCTTCACCAGTTCTAGGGTTACGACCTTGTCTAGCTTCTTTGTGTTGAGTAGCAAAAGTACAGAAACCTGTTAAAGCAACTTTCCCTTCTGATTTTAATCCTTCAACGATACCACTCATAGTAGCGTCAAGTGCTCTAGTAGCATCAGCTTTTGTTAATCCTGTTTCTTCTGCAATGTAATTAACTAAATCTGTTTTTGTCATGTATATAATACCTCCCTTATTTTGTTAAGCTACCTTGCTTACATTTACAGGATACCATGTTTCACTTGAAAAATCAATATTTTTCATGATATTTTTACACATTTTAACCACTTTTTAGCCATTAAATTACCTTTTGTTAATAAATGGCTAAAAAAGAATAGTCTTAGACCATTCTTAAAGCACAATTGCGAATAAATTACTAGACCCTTTATTAACAAGTTTAGATAAAGTTTGTTGCAATTTAAATCTAACAGTTTCAGGCATAAGTGATAATTTAGCCTGAATACCTTCTTGAACAATCACATCTAAACTACGACCAAATATTTCGCTTTTCCAAATATTTTCAGATCCACTATCCCTATCCTTCATTAAATAATTAATAAGTTCCTTACTTTGAAGTTCAGATCCAATAATTGGCTCAAAAGTACTTTCCACATCAACCCTAATCATGTGAATAGAAGGCGCGACAGCTTTAAGCTTAATACCATACCTACTACCCTGTTTAATAATCTCCGGCGTATCTAACGTCATATCAGATAAAGTTGGACTAGCTACCCCATAACCAGTAGTCTTAACCATTTTAAGGGCATCCTTAATTTGATCATACTCGCATTTTGCCTCATTATAATCTTGGAATAAAGTAAGTAATTGACTACGATTAGTTATATCAACACCAATAATTTCCTTTAAAACCTCATTATAAAGTTCATTAGGAGCCTTTAAAGTAACACTAACCTCACCAGTTGAAGTATTAACATCAGATAAATAAGCCTTACTAATATATTCACAAGTCTCTAACTTAGAAGTAATATCATCAATATCCCTTAACTTGTCAATTTCATAAATGCTTTCTCTTATAGTATCCATATAAGATTTTTTAAGCCAATTAGAAGGCGTTAAACAAGCAATCCAATCAGGCATTTCTACATTAATTCTAACAACAGGGAACTCATATAAAGCCTCCCTTAAAATACTATAAGCATCCCTTTCACTCATGTTATCAATATTCATCGGAATAACAGGCACACCATAATTATCTCTAAGTTCTTCTGCTAGGCTTTCTGTTTCCGGAAGCATTGGATGCGTAGAATTTAAAATTACGATAAAAGGCTTGCCAATTTCAGTAAGTTCACCTACAATACGTTCTTCAGCATCAACATAATCATTTCGTGAAAATTCCCCAATAGACCCATCAGAAGTAACTAAAACACCAATACTAGAATGATCCTTAATAACTTTTTCAGTTCCTATTTCCGCAGCTTCAACAAAAGGAATTTCATCTTCATACCAAGGCGTTCTTACCATTCTTGGACCATTTTCATCCTCATAACCTTTCGCCCCATCAATAACATACCCCACACAATCAACTAAACGTACATCCGCACTAAAATCATCAATTCTAATTTTAGCCGCATTACTAGGAACAAATTTAGGCTCAGTCGTCATAATCGTTTTACCTTGCGCAGACTGTGGAATTTCATCAAGAGTTCTTTTGCGTTCATACTCATCTTCAATATTAGGAACAACTAGGTTTTCAATAAATCTTTTTATAAATGTTGATTTACCAGTTCTAACAGCACCTACTACGCCTAAATAAATGTCCCCACCTGTTCTTTCAGTAATACTTTTTATAATATCAATTTTTTCCATATAATCCCTACTTTCCATAATTCATTTAAATATATGCCTATTTTTACAAAGATATGAAACAAATATATTTTTCCACAAGAAAAAACCATTATAAAATGGTTTATTTATTTTTTAATAAATCAATAACATCAAGCAAAGAAGAAAATTCATAAGCATCATATTCCCTAGTTTCATCCCTAATAACATCAATATCAGGAATTAAAATAGGTATACATCCCGCACTATAAGCCGCCTTAATTCCATTATTAGAATCTTCCAAAACAATAGCCTCACAAGGCTCAACACCTAATAATTCACAAGTCTTTAAAAATATATCTGGATGTGGTTTACCATTTTTAAAATCTTCCCCGCCAACAATAAACTTAAAAATATCTTCCGAAATACCCGCACACTCCAAATAACATTTAATTCTTTTAGTAGGTGTTGAAGAAGCAATCGCAAAAGTATAATCATTAGAAACTAAATAATCAAGTAATTCCTTTAATCCATTTTTTAAAGATATACCTTCTTCCTTAATAACCAAATCCATATTACTAACATATTTCAAATAAAAATCATCACAGGGAAACTCCGCTCCAACCTCAGTCTTCAAAACATCCTTTATTGTATTTTGGTTAGTACCAATAGTCTTTTCATGTAACTTAGAAGTAAAACTATATCCAAATTCCTCGCCAGTTTTAACAAAAGCCTTTTCCCATAAAGACTCAGTATCAAACATTAAACCATCCATATCAAAAATAATTGCCTTTACTTCCATATATATCACCTTTAAATATCATAACACAAAAAACTATCCAAAGATAGTTTAAATAAGTTTATCTATATCCTTAGGCACCTTGTCATTTACAACCGCTTCAATAATTTTATCCTCTTTTTCCTTAGGTACCTCTTTACCAGTCATCTGACCAAGTTCCTGAATAACCTCTCTTAAAGTCTGTTCATTTTTTAAATCACTCTTTTGTAATTTAGCCGCCAAATCTAAAATAGTTTGTTTCCCAACATTGGTTTTTCTCTCAACTCTATTAAAAAAACTATCTGAAAATCGCACATCTATCTCCTCCTACATTAATATATGAATATAGAAAAATTTGGTTAATATATTTCTTTACCAAAGAAAAGAAAAATGTTATAATAACTTTCCGAGGTGTGACTATGAAAACATATAGTCTTAATGAACTAATACAAAAAGGTTTAGAACCAACAATTATTAATTTAATAACAGACGAAATTTTAAATATTACACTGCCAATTAAAGATGATTATCCAAATTATAAAACGTGGTTTCTAACCAAACATTTAGAAGGCATCGGCAAAGACCGTGATATATTATTTACCGTCTGTAAAAAGCAAATAGTAGGTATTGCCAATATAAAATTTAGTGAACAAAAAATTTGTACACTATATATAAGACCAGGATTTAGGCAAAATAAAATTGGAAAACAATTAATTTATGAATGTATGAATGCTTTAGGTACAAGTAAACCATTAATTACTATATCCTCAAATAAAATACATTTCTTTAAAAAGATAATAAAAGATTATAAATGGGAATACTCTGAAATCTTAAACAATTACTATACAACTGGTAGTGACGAATTTATCTTTAATGGAAACTTATACTTGCCAAAACAAAAAGAAGCAGAATCACAAAAAATTCTACTACCATCAAAACCAAAATTTTATCACATATATATTCCATATCCAAAAAAAGTTATTGCCTTATTCAAATATATACTTAAAATAAACTAAAACCATTTCAAAATTGAAATGGTATTTTTTATTGTTCACCCTTATTTTTAAAATGCATAACAATAGGTGTTCCTTCAAAATCAAAAGATTCTCTAATTTTATTTTCTAAATATCTTTCATAAGAAAAATGTAATAACCCCTTACTATTAACTTGAATATTAAAAGTTGGTGGTTTAATTCCTACTTGTGAAGAAAAATAAATTTTCATTCGTCTGTTTTTATAAGTAGGAGGTAAATTAAGAGAATAAGCATCCATAATAACATCATTAAGTAAACTAGTCTTAATTTCCCTACATGCATTTTCATAAACCTTAATAATCATAGGCATTAAAGTATGCATACGCTTCTTAGTTAAAGCCGATAAATACACAATAGGAGCATAAGGCATAAATTGGAAATTATTACGGATATCCTTAGTAAATTCCTTCATCATTTTATCCTTATCTTCAATAACATCCCATTTATTAACCGCAATAACAACAGCTTTTCCAGCCTCTAAAGCATAACCCGCAATATGTTTGTCATGTTCAATAATACCTTCCTCAGCATTTAAAACAATAACACACACATCGCTTCTATCAATAGCTTTTAAAGAACGAAGTAAACTATATTTTTCAACATTTTCATAAATCTTACCACGTTTACGCATTCCCGCAGTATCAATAACTACAAACTCCTCACCATGATAAGTAAAAGGCGTATCCACTGCATCACGAGTAGTACCAGCCACATCACTTACAATAACTCTCTCTTCATTAAGTAACGCATTAACCATACTACTTTTTCCAACATTTGGTCTACCTATAATAGAAAATTTAATTACACCCTCGTCATCTTCCTCAGGCATTTCTTTAAAATCTTTAGTAATTTCATCTAATAAATCTTCAATACCAAATTTCTGTTCACCACTTAAAGGAACATATTGTTCAAAACCAAGCTCATAAAAATCATATTGATGTTCCTTAAATTCTTTAGTATCTGCCTTATTTATCGCAACAATAACATCCTTACCACTCTTCATTAAAATATCTTTAACAACAAAATCATTAGCCGTTAAACCTTCCTTACCATCAACTACAAACACTACCACATCAGCCTCATCAATCGCAAGTTCAGCTTGTCCTTTAATCTCATCGTTAAATTTGTTTTCAGCAATATCAATACCACCAGTATCAATTAAATGAAAACTATAATCCCTATAATTTGCAGTTCCATAAATTCTATCACGAGTTACACCCGGAGTATCCTCAATAACAGACATTCTAGAACCAACTAAACGATTAAAAATCGTACTTTTACCTACATTCGGTCTTCCAACAAGAGCCACTACTGGTTTTCGCATAATATCACCTCACAAGTCTAGCTTTCTTTATAATTTCATCCGCCTTAGTGCCATAAATAATTTTGCAACACTCAAGCACTTTCCCCATTTCCACATCAGAAATATCTTCATCTATCTTTATATATAATTTATCCTTTATTTTATAAACTAAAAAATTATCAAATAAAGAATTATCAAAGTTATTCATTTCATACAAAAAAGAGTCATATGATACATTCGTATTAATTTCAACTTGATTACCAAAATAATCAAGATATTCTAATTCCTCTTTTATAATTTCAATAACTACCCCATAATTTACATCAACATATAAATTAACTACATAATAGCCATCAAAACTCATATCATACTTATTAGAAATCTTTTTAAGCAAACGCTTCATATATTTTTCAATCGCTTCCTTATCAGTAAAATCAAGACTTCTAATATACATTTTGTTCAAATACAAAATAATCATATCGCCATCAGTAATTAATTTCATTTTACCACCTAAAATAGTGTATGAAAATAATCAAATAAATGCGACAAATTAAGCAGTAATTTCTATCTTTTTAAGAACTTCTTCTTTACCAGCTTTAGTTATATTAGAAAACATAATAAAGTCATCACCAACAACTAAATCAAGATCATTTAAAATTGCATTTCTTTGTTTTTGTTGCAAAGTAATACCAATTTTATCAGTCTTAGTCGCCACAATTGTAACTGGTATTTTATAATGTTTCAAATAATTATACATTAAAATATCATCATTAGTTGGACGATGTCTAAAATCAATAAGTAAAAATACTTGTTTTAAATTTTCACGATTAACAATATAATCTTCAATCATAAGTCCAAATTTTTTCCTCTTTGCTTTACTAACACCCGCATATCCATATCCTGGTGCATCCACTAAATAAAAATCATCATTAATATTATAAAAATTAATAGTTTGCGTCTTCCCTGGTCTACCAGAAGTTCTCGCATAATTTTTACGATTAACCAACGTATTAATAAAACTACTCTTTCCAACATTAGATCTACCAATAAGTAAATATTCTGGTTTTTCATCCGTTGGATACTGACTTCTTCGTACAGCCGAAATAGCTAAATCAACTGATTGTATTTTCATCTTTCATCACCCAATTTCAAGTAAAATTATAACAAATATAAGTACCTATGTCAAAAACCACAAGTCTATCTTTTTACCTTTTGCCTACCCTTTTTAAACTTTCCAGATAAAGTTTGAGTTACCTTTTCAAACCCAACAGTTTGGTTACATCTTAAAGCCATTTTAATACTATCAACAAAATCAATTTTTCTAAAGTATTTATGAAGGGCTAAAGCAACTGCTCTCGCATTCATAAGTTCATCATAAGATAAATTAGAAATCAAATAGCTTTTTACTGAATGTGGTAAAGTAGAAATTTTATCTAAAATAGCTTCCCCAATATAATCATCACTTTTAAAAAGTAAATTTTCTTCTTTCGAATATTCAGAATAATGTTCTCCATAAGTTTGTTCAAAAAAATCATATGAGCCATTAACAATATTATGAATTTTATTAGGATCTTCAAAATGGAATATATTTCTTAAATCTCCTAAATAAGATAAACTAGTAATTGTTTCAAATAAAACATCAATATCAACTACTTCATCCGGATTCATAAGTAATCCAACTTTAACCGCATTTCTATAATTTTGTTTCATTAAAAACGGAAGTAAACCTTTACTATTATCAATAATTACCGCCATTGGCTTTTGAAAACGGCCAGTTAACGAAAAATGCTTCCAATTACGCAAATGATCATATAATAAATTCTTGTCAACAACTACAATTTTATATTCACGGCCCTCAAAACTAGTAAAAAAACATCCCAAAGAACGAGGAAAAGATACCTCCTTTTCAAGCAAACCATTATTTATTAAATTATGAACACTTGCTCCCCTATACATCCATGAATTATTCTCCAAATTCTCTCTATGCCAATCATTAGGATTATCCACAGATAAAATAATATCCATAGATTTCTTCTCTCCAGCACTATCATTTTGTACAAAATAACCAGAACCATATGGCGTAGCTGAATTAACGTCAGGCATCATACCTAATAATTCTAAAGTTTCTTCTTTAATATTACTCATTTCAAATCCCCCTACAAATAAATTATTTTCGTTTTTTACGTTTTAATTTTTCAGACACATATTTTATAGATTTAATAGGACCGGTAGTAAATAATCCTTTTACAGTCTGAGCCACACTTTGACTCTTGTTTTTATGAGTTAAAAATTCTCTAATCCCATCCCCTACATTACCACTATAACTATCTAAATATTGTCTTAAATCTTTAGGTAAATTATCAGTACTTTCTACCCTGGCAATAACATTACCATCCTTAATTTTAAGCTGACTTCCATATACATCTTGGTAAAAATCAAATCGTCCTTTTACAATATTTAAAACTTTATCAGGATTTTCAGCAATTCCCATACGTGTATCACCAACATAAGAAAGTCCCGCTAAAATAGTATAAAAATATTCCTCGTCAAATTCGCCTTCACCTAATAATAACTCAGTACTTTGTAACCCAGCTTGACGATTAAAATTAATAGCTTCCTCTATATTCTCAGGTGCCTTAACAATTAAAATTGGTTTCTGCATTCTACCAGCCATATAAAAAGTTTCCCAATTACTTAAATCATTCAAAAAGTCATCTTTTTCTATTGTTCCAATTTTATATTTACTCCCATCAAAAGGTATATAAGTCATATAAGTGATTTTTCCACCTGAACGTAACCATTTTTTAGGAGCATACTTAAAAAATAATTTTCCTGAAAAAGAATAATCCTTAGGATTTTTTTTAATATTCAAAGCGTGCCATTCTTTTAAATCATCAACAACAACAATTAAATCAATTTGTGGTTTACGATTTTCCTGACCACGTTGTGGGTTTATCCCCGAACCATAACCAATAATAGCTACGGTTTCTGGTCTACTATCCATAAATTTTAAAATTTCCTCTTTAGGCGTTCTCATAAAAACCTCCAATAATTTCTATAAAATTATACTAACTATTATATCACAATATCAAAGAAAATCACATTTTTATGTAAAGACAAAACATATAACATAAAAAAACACTTTTTTTCCACAATAAAAGCATAAAAAAACAAAAAAGTATTATAATTTAATAAAATATATTGATTTTTAACAAATAATATGTTACAATTTATAAGCAATATGAAATTTGGGGAATTAGCTCAGTTGGCTAGAGCACCTGCTTTGCACGCAGGGGGTCAAGGGTTCGAGTCCCTTATTCTCCACCATATTTGTTATTAAACCGCTTATAATAAGCGGTTTTTATTTTAACATAATCACACGCATTTTCCCCTGCGCGCCAACAAAAAACTCTTGAATTAACAAGAGTTTATTTTTTTATTTAAGTCCTAATTTATCAAAGAAATCATCTAAACTTCCTTCATCTTCAGTAAAACCACTAAGATCAGAAACAACTTCTTTCTTTTCAATACCTAAAGTAAGTGGAGTTCCCCAACTATCATTATTATCAAAATAGCTTAATGAAGATAATAATGAACTTCTGTCTTCGTCAGATAATTGATCAATTTCAATTACATAAGCAGATAAATTATTTTTACCAGCGTAATCATTTAAAACCGGTTTGAATGCAAGACAATAACTACATGTAGTTTGCGCTAAAACTAAAGTAAAAGGTTCTTCACTTTCGTATAAACATTGATATTGTTCATAACTAATTTCACTTAAATTTTCATATTCTTCTGAAGCAACAGTATCACAAGTAAATTTTGATAGATTAGCTTCCTTTAAGAAATTATAAAATTCATCACTATCTTTAAAGAAATCTTCTTTATAAGTTTCAACTTCCCCATCTTTAAGAACTAAAACTACATCTTTTTTGAAAGAACTATCTTTATATTCTAATTCTTCCTTAATAGTTTTCAAATCATCTTTTGACATTTTTTCAGTATCAACATAATAAATTACATGACCGATTTTTTTAGCCATATCATTTAATTGTTTCTTTTCTTTAGAACTTAAATCATCAGCAACAACTAATGGATTCTTAGCATCGCTTTCATATAAACATTGATATTGTTTATAATTAACTTTACCTAATTTATCATAGTCTCCATCAGCCTTAACACCACAAGCAAAGCTTTTATCTGGTTTTGGCCAAAAACTAATAAGTAAAATAACAGCCACAACTGCAATAACAATACCAAATATCATAAGTAAACGTTTATTTTCGTTCATATCATTACCTCTTTCCACTATAATAATACCATATTTTGTTTATTTTATCCAGCATATCACCTAATTTTCACCTTTAAAGACATCAAAAAAGTTGATTTCAATAAAACCAACTATATTATTTATTGTATCTTTTGTAATCTTTCAATACGATTAGCCGTACTAGGATGAGTACTCCATAAAGAATCTTTTTCTTTTCCCTTCAAAGGATTTACAATGAATAAAGATTCCGTAGCCTTATTAACATCGATAGGCTCATTTTCAGTTTCCAACTTTTGAAGGGCATTAATAAGTCCTTCCTTATTACGTGCAATTTGAACCGCACTCGCATCTGCTAAATATTCACGATTACGAGAAATCGCAAGTTTAAGCAAAGTGGCAAATATAGGTGACAAAATAATAAATACTAAGCCAACCAACATTAATATTGCGCCCGCCTTATTATCATTATCACGATTATTACCATAAATTAAACTTCTAGAAAAAATATCTGATACAATCGAAACAAAACCAACCATAACTATCGCAATCGTTGATACTAAAATATCATAATTTTTAATGTGTGAAAGTTCGTGTGCTAAAACACCTTCAAGTTCATACTTATCAAGCTTATTTAAAAGCCCTGTTGTAACACAAACCACCGCATGTTCTGGATTTCTTCCAGTTGCAAAAGCGTTAAGTGCCGGAGTATCCATCACATATAATTTAGGCATAGGAAGACCAGCACTAATACATAAAGCTTCCAAAGAAACATTAAGTTGTAAAAACTCCTCACGAGTTGCTTCTCTAGCGCCATTAATATGCAATATCATTTTATCAGAATTATAATAGGAAACAAAAGCTGATACACTAGCAAAAACAACACCAATTAAAGCAGCAATATATACACTTTGAAACAAAAATAAAGACAGAAAATAAATTAATAAAGTAATAAAGACAAAGAATAAAGTAATGATTAAACCTGTTTTAATTTTATTACGCCTAACATCTCTTAAAATCATTTTATAATTCCACCTTTACAACTTCACGCTCATCATCATTAACTTTAAAATACTCCTTTTCATTATAATTCATCATTTTAGCAATTATATTATTTGGAAAAACCGCAATAGCCGTATTATAATGCTGAACAGTATCATTATAAAATTGTCTCGCAAAAGCAATTTTATCTTCTGTACCAGTTAATTCTATTTGAAGATTCTTAAAAATTTCATTAGCTTTTAAATCAGGATAATTTTCAGATAGCATAAGTAGTTTACTTAACTGTTCACTAACCTTCTCGCTATTTTTTGCTTTCTCACTCATTGTATTAGCCTGATTTCTGGCATTAACAACATCAGCTAAAACTTTGCTTTCATAAGCAGCATATCCCTTAGTAACCTCTACTAAATTTGGGATTAAATCTGCTCTTCTTTTTAACTGATTATCAATTTGTGACCACGCATTATTACACCTAATATTTAATCTAACCAAATAGTTATATAAAACAACTATCAAAATTATTATAATAACAATTACAAGTACAAACCATTTCATATTTATCCATCCTTTCATATTAATAATAGTTTATCATATTTAAATACTTTTTAAAAGCATTACTTAAATATATGTATTTTATATGTATTTTTAAATTTTTTCATTTTTTTAGAAAAAAAAGAAGGAATTGACCCTATAAAAATCGTATGTTATATATGAGGGGCGAAAATCTAATAGAAGGGAGGGAAAACTGTGGATAATTTACGCGATTTAATAATTGCCTTAGAAAAAGTAAAAAATAAAGGCTGGATCCAAGCAACAAATAATGGAAACTGCGGCATAGGAACCACACTAGAACAAGAATTAAATATCAATAGTGGCGATTTTGAAATACCAGATTTCGAAGGAATAGAACTTAAAACAAAGAAAATTGGTGCCCTTTCTAATATTACTCTTTTTAGTGCCGCTCCTGATAGCTATTTGTATGAAATTAAAAGACTACACAAACAATATGGATATCCGCATACAAAATACCCTGAATACAAAGTCTTTAATACAACAATTTGCGGAAGAAAATTTACTCCAATGAGTAATAAGTATCATATGATAATCCATGTTGATTGGAAAAATGAAAAAGTTGTTTTACATGTCCATGATAAATATAGTGGAGCATTAATAGATGACAAAAGTTCATGGTCGTTCGAAATACTCAAAGAAAAATTATATAGAAAACTAAAATATATGTGTTTAGTTAAAGCTCAAAGAAAATACGAATTTCCTTATGTATATTATAGATATACAGACTATAATTTTTATGTATTAAAAAGTTTTGAAGATTTTATAAAAGCAATAGAAAATGGAATAATAAAAATTACATTCAAAATTAATGTTTTTACTAAAGGACACAAACAAGGACAAATACATGATCATGGGACAAGCTTTGATATTAATGAAGATGATTTAGAGAAAATATATTACAAAATATAATTTGTTACCAATAAATTATATTTTTAATAAACATACATATATTTTATATCATAAGTTATCAATATTTATTCAAGATAAGTTTGGGGGCAAGCTGTTGCAGGCTTTTGCACACTCTAAATTTATGCACAATAAAACCGTTGAATTATCAACGGTTATTTTTACAATGGTCGGGAAGACAGGATTTGAACCTGCAACAGCTTGGTCCCAAACCAAGTGCTCTACCAAGTTGAACTACTTCCCGATA
>CANRSQ010000022.1 GCA_947642475.1 uncultured Mycoplasmatota bacterium | reverse complement strand
TTAAAAGTAGGGATGAAACTTCAAGGTACGGTTAGGAATGTTGTTCCTTTTGGAGTATTTATTGATATTGGCCTTCATAATGACGGAATGGCGCATATTTCTAAATTGACTGATAAATTTATTAAACATCCAAATGAAGTTGTTGGTGTTGGTGATATTGTTGACTGCTTCGTTGATGAAATTCATTTAGATAAAAATAAAGTATCTTTATCTTTATTAGATCCTAAGGGGAATTAGTATGAAAAAAATATTTTTAGTATTATTTGTTTTATGTTTAACTGGATGTGGGAATAAAGACTTTACTAAAACTTGTGAAGTGGAGATTAAATCAAAAGATTTAGTTAATAAAGAAACTATGGAAGTTAGTTTTAACAACAAAGATGAGGTTACTAATGTCATTGTTACTAGAAACTATATAAGTGATGAGTATAGTTCTACTATTAATGATATTAAGGAAAGCGCATCTGTTTATAATAATGCTTTACTAAAAAAAGATGGCGTTAAAATATCTATTAGTAAAGATGAAGAAAATGAATATGAAGTTAAGTATTATTTGGATGTTCCTAAGATGGATGAGGATACTTTGGATATATTTGATTTACAAAAAAATTCTGTTAAATTTTTTAATAAAATGCGAAGTAAAGATATAGAGTGTAAATAGAACCTGTTATAGGTTCTATTTTTGTATAAAAAAACAAACCTGATTATGGTTTGTTTATTTTCTTTTTAAGTTTTCCATATTTATATCATCGAATAGTGATTTTACATTTATGTTTAAGGCGTTTGCGAATTTACCAATTGTTTCTAATGAAGGTGTTTTATCGATTCCAAAGCATTCTAAATCTCTAACGTAGCCATGTGTTAATCCTGTTTTATCAGCTAATTCTTGTAAAGTTAGATTATTCTTTTTTCGATATTTACGTATATTTACACGTACTATAAGACTTAAATTTTCTTTAGAATATTGGTTCATAAGCTTAACTCCTTTTTGTGTTTATCAAAATTATTTCACAAAACGAAGAAAAAATATGTCGTCTATCCGAAGCTTTGTGTTATAATTAGTGTGTCGTCTATCCGAAGTTAATGATAAAACTAGGCGAGTAAATAAAGGGTGTGTGTTTTATGTATAAAAATATTATTAAAAAATCGTTTTTGGGTTTTATGATTTTATTTGGTTTATTATTTGTTAATTTAGGCGAAGTTAGGGCTGCCCCTGACAGTCTTACGTCATCTTCAAGCAAGCCACTTTATGGTGATGATAAAAAAAGTGTTAATTGTTCATGTTATTATACAGGTGAATATGTTGAAGAGGCTAGGGTAACTTATTATGCGGTGGAAATGGTTTATGGTTCAAATCAGAAGGAAGTAAAGAGTATATGTGAAACTGATGAAAGACAAAACGTATTTGGTGCGGAAAAATGTAAAAAGGTGAATCATCCAACTATAGGGACTCCATTCGAAGTTGATTATAAATCCATTTATAATAACAATTGTAGTGTTGAAGCTTGTAATAGTGCAAATATATATTTTTATTCTTCTTTGTTTAGTAGCAACAATCCAAATATATTAACGGATGTTTCAAAGGAAATAGTAACTACTGGATATAATTGTGATGGTGGTGCTTGTGTAGCTATTCCATTAAAGGCTTATTCAAAGGAACAATATAATAAAGTTGTCACGGCGGATAATATGCAAGAAGCTATGGTAGAAGAGGGAATGGTTGTAGATCATTTTAATAGTGATGGTAATAATATAGATAAAATCCGATGTTGGGCTGATCCGACGCTTGATATTTGTAAGGATTATAATATTACATCTCCAGATTATACTTGTGAGGTGGTTGATGGAAAATACTATGGAAAGAATGGTAATGAAGTTGATGTTAAGACATATACTGAAGGGTGTTATAAAGGTTCTTGCGATTTAATTCCTAGTGAAATATTAGATTTTTTGAAAAATTTTCTTTTTATTATTCAAATAATTGGAATTTTGTTATTGATAATTATGTCTTTTGTAGAATTTATTAGGGCTCTTACAGGTAGTGATGATGAGGGATTAATGAAAGCTGTTAAGAATACTGGAAAAAGAATTATAGTGGTTGTTATACTATTATTACTTCCAGTGATAATTGTTGGAATTCTTAATATGATTAATAATGAAGGTTATCAAAAAGATGAAAATGGAAATTTAATTATTGGTGAAGAGGGAAATCCTTTATGTAATTTGGATAAATAATTGACATTTTTGTAATTATTTTATATAATTAGCTCAAGGCATTGAAGAGGAATAGTAGTAAAAGCAAGTGTTTAAAGTGAGCTTAGGATAGTGTGAACTAAGTAAATAATCTTTTATGAACGTACCTTAGAGCTGTTTGTATATCTGCATTAAAGATGAAAGAGCATAGAAGTCTATGAAATAAGGTGGTACCGCGATAATTCGTCCTTATATTCAGAGGCTTTTTTTAATTAAGGAGGGAAAGTATGGAAGAATTATTTGGAAAAGTATTTAAAGAATTAGGCTATGATGTTAATCCTAAAATTGTTAAGTCTAATAAAGGTGCTGATTTTCAATGTGATGATGCGTTTAAATTAGCTAAAGAATATCATAAAGCGCCTAATATGATTGCTAATGAAGTTGTGGAAAAAATAAAATCTGAACCTGAATTTAGTGATTATTTTAAAGAGGTTAGTGTAGCTGGTCCTGGTTTTATTAATATTATGGTTAGTGATAAATATATTAATGATAATTTAAGAAAATTAATGGATAAGGAAATTTTAGGCGCTACTAAAGAAGATAAAATGATTGTTGTGGATTATGGTGGACCTAATGTGGCTAAACCTTTACATGTTGGGCATTTACGTGCAGCAGTTATTGGTCAAGCTATTAATAATATTTTAAAGTATAAAGGGAATAAAACTATTGGTGATGTTCATTTAGGTGATATTGGAACGCAAATGGGCCAAGTTATTTATGGCATTTTAACTGATTTTCCTGATACTAAACCAGAAGATGTTGAAATTGATTTAGATTATTTAAATGTTACTTATCCAAAGATGAGCGCTTTATGTAAAGAAGATGATGAAGTAAGAGCTAAGTGTTTAGAAATTACTAAAGATTTACAAGATGGTGATCCTAAATATAAAATTTTATGGCAAAAAATTTGGGATTTATCTGTAAGTGATATTAAAAGAATTTATGATTATTTAGATGTTCATTTTGATTTATGGTATGGTGAAAGTCATGCTTATAAACAATTTGACGAAATGATGCCTTATTTAGAAAAGCAAGGTGTTCTTCGCGAAGATGATGGTGCTAAAATAATTGATGTTAAAGAAGAAGGGGATAAAGTAGAACTTCCACCTTGTATGATTCAAAAAAGGGATGGAGCTTACTTATATGCTACTTCTGATTTAGGTACTATTTGGCAAAGGGTTAAGGATTTTAAACCTGATGAAATCATTTATGTTGTTGATGGAAGACAAAGTATGTATTTTGTACAAGTGTTTAGAGCTGCTAATAAGAGTAAAATATATAATGGTGTATTAGAACATCATGGATTTGGTACTGTTAATGGTGCTGATAATAAACCGTTTAAAACTCGTAGTGGAGGAGCATTAAAACTTGAAGATTTAATTAAGCAAGTTAAGGAAGAATTTATTAACTTAAGGGAAGAAAATAAAGATATGGATGAGGAAGATATTGATAAAATTGTAAATGCAATTATTAAATTTGCCGATTTACAAAACAATCTAGAACGTAACTATATTTTTGATATTAAGAAATTTAGTGGAGTTTCTGGAAAGACTGGACCATATATTTTATATACCTACTTAAGAATTAATAAAATTATTTCTGATAGTGACGGAACTCTTTCTGATGAAATTTATAGTGAAACCGATAGAGCTTTAAGACTTAAAATGCTTGAAGTTAGCAGTGTGCTTGATCAGGCTTCTAAAGAAAGAAGACCTCATTATATTGCTGATTATTTATATGATCTTTCTGTTGCGGCTAATAATTTCTATCAAAATAATAGGGTAGCTGAACTTGATGGCGTGAAAAAAGATGATATTATGTTGGTATTAAACTTTAATAATTATATTCTTGAAACGTTATTAGGTTTACTTGGAATAAGTATTCCTAAAGCTATGTAATTTAAAAGAGCAATTTTGTTACTGCTCTTTTTTCTTGTGTGAATTTTTGTAAAAAATAGTTTTATATATTGAACTATTTTTTTGTTTGTGTTATATTTAATGCAGATAGTATGATAGTACTACAGAATATGGAAAGGATAGGGAAATATGGAAACAAAAAATAAAAATGCATTAATAGGAGGATTACTTGCAATCGTATTTGTTATGGCAGTAGGGTATGCAGCATTTGCAACTCAATTAAATATTAACGGTACAGCTAATATTACATCTAAATGGGATGTACATATTGAAAGTATTACTGCTGGAACTCCAGTAGGAACTGCTACTAGTAAATCTGCTACTGTAGGAACTGACAAATTATCAGCTACATTTGAGACAGATTTAGTTGCGCCAGGAGATTCTTTAACATATACTGTTGAAGTTAAAAATGGTGGTACTTTACCAGCTAAATTAAGCGCTATTACATTTGAACAAACTGAAAGTAATGCAATTGCTTATAGTTATGCAGGAATTCAACAAAATGATGTTTTAGCAGCAGGTGCTACAACAACATTTACAGTTACTGTTAAATATAATGATACTGTAACTTCACAACCAACTGATGCAGATAAAACAAGTACTTTAGATATGCAATTAAGTTATGTTCAAGATCAAGCTTAGTATTGATAGTGTAAACCAAATCGATGATTTGGTTTTTTTGTGGATTAAATATTGTCAAAGAAAAATAAATATGTTATTATAAATTTAATGGTAAGAGAGCGTGCGAATGTTAAGCTTGCCAAATAAATATAGGAAAAGAAGAAAAGTATGGAAACAAAACATAAAAATCTAATAATCGGAGGATTACTTGCAATTGTACTTGTTATGGCAGTAGGGTATGCAGCATTTGCAACTCAATTAAACATTAATGGTACAGCTAATATTACTTCTAGTTGGAATGTTCATTTTGATAGTTCAAAAACAACTGGAGCTGGAGTAATTGATGCAACTGCAGGATTAACTGGGGCTCAAGCACCAACTGGTACTGTTGCATATGCTGATGAAAATTTAACAGCAAATTTAACAGCAAATTTAACACAACCTGGTGATAAAATAGTATATACTTTAACTATTTTAAACGAAGGAAGTTTAGATGCTAAAGCTGCAACTCCTGTTGTAAAATTAGATAATGGAACAACTGGCGTTAATGGTTTAACTGCAACTAAAGGACATATTAAGTTTACAGTAACTGAACCTACACCAAACCCTATTGTTGCAGAAACTGGTGTTGCTACTATGACTGTTACAGCTGAATACATCGATACTGATGCTGATAATGCAGTAACTGGAAATACTACAACAACTGAAAGTGCAGAATTAGGCGTTACAATTACATATACTCAAGATACAACTTCAGAAGCAACAGGTGAATAGTAGTTTAAAACTCAAATTAATGATTTGAGTTTTTTTGTGTAAAGTTGTTATTTAAATATTGTCAAAAAAAAATAAATATGCTATTATAAATGTAATGGTAAGAGAGCGTGCTATTGTTTGTTGCTTAGGCTTGCCAAAAATATAGGAAGGGAAGAGGATTATGGAAACAAAACATAAGAACTTATTAATCGGAGGATTACTTGCAATTGTACTTGTTATGGCAGTAGGATATGCTGCATTCGCAACTCAATTAAATATTAATGGTACAGCTAATATTACATCTAAATGGGATGTACATATTAAAAGTATTACTGCTGGAACTCCAGTAGGAACTGCATCAAACAAATCTGCTACTGTAGGAACTGACAAATTATCAGCTACATTTGAAACAGATTTAGTTGCGCCAGGAGATTCTTTAACTTATACTATTGAAGTTGAAAATGGTGGTACTTTACCAGCTAAATTAAGCGCTATTACATTTGAACAAACTGAAAGTAATGCAATTGCTTATAGTTATGCAGGAATTCAACAAAATGATGTTTTAGCAGCAGGTGCTACAACAACATTTACAGTTACTGTTAAATATAATGATACTGTAACTTCACAACCAACTGATGCAGATAAAACAAGTACTTTAGATATGCAATTAAGTTATGTCCAAGATACTACTACATCAGGGAACTAATATTTAAACTCAAATCAATGATTTGAGTTTTTTTCTTATTAAAAATTATGTGTAGGTTTTACATTTTTTAGTAAAAATGAATTGATTAAACAAAATCATTGTGTTATAATTGTATATAGTAGTGATAATAGAAATAACTTGAAGAGGTTGAAGGGGTTATGACATGAAGAACAATTTAATATTATATGCAGTATTACTAATATATATATTACTTAATGCCTTTGTTTTAGCACCTGCCAATTTACCACTTTATAATGAAATTATAAATCCGCTAATGTGGATTGTTATATGTGGTATTGCTTGGTGGCTTAGCAAGGATAGTTCACTAAGAATTAAGGATGAAAATAATAAAACCCAAAGCTTATTGATTGTAATGATTATATATATAATTTTATATTTTTTATTAGGATTAATATTTGGATTCCAAAAGACACCTTATTCAAAGGATCTTTTGAACATTTTGACTAATGTATGGTCTTTTGGGGGGATAATTTTCTTCCAAGAATTTATTAGAGCATCTATGGTAAAACTTGAAAGTAAGAAAACTATAAATTTTGTTATTATTGTTATTTTATTTACACTAGCTAATTTATCATTTAATAATTTTGGGGATCACTTTGTGGATGTTAAGGAAACGTTTATTTATAGTGTAACTATATTAATACCTTTGGTGGTTTCTAATGGGGTTTTAACATATTTATCATATATTGGTGGGGCTAGACTACCAATTATATACCGTTTATTTGTAACTTTACCTGAATTTATAGTGCCTATTTTACCAAATTTAGATTGGTTTGTAACGGCAGTTATTGGTATTACTTTACCGCTTGGAGTATTTATATATTTGAATTATATTCATGTAAAAAAAGTTGAAAGATTTTCTAGGAGAGAAAGAAAAAAATATAGTCCAGTGGTATATGTACCGATATTTGCGTTTATTGCGGTTACAGCGGGATTTGTTATTGGATTATTTAAATATCAACCGGTAGCTGTATTATCTGGTAGTATGTCGCCAACATTTGATAGAGGGGATGCGGTTGTGGTTAAGAAACTTACAAGTGCTGAAAAAGATCAATTGAAAAAAGGCGATGTTATACAATTTACCAGTGGTTCTAAATTTGTTGTTCATAGAATAGTAAAAATAGATAATGATGGTAATGGTAACAGAGTATTTATTACTAAGGGGGATCATAATAATGCTGTTGATGCTAATGTAGTTGGTTATGACCAAGTTGCTGGCGAAGTTGCATTTATAGTTAAATATATTGGATATCCATCTGTTTGGCTAAGTGGTATGGTATCTTAAAGGAATAAGAAGGAGAGATAAAATGGAACAAAAGAGAGAGCATAAAATCATTTTAAAACAATGGGTTCAAATATTTTTGCTTATTGTAATTTTAGCTGTTATGGCTGGCGCAATTTGGGCAATTGCTAAAAGTGTAGGCGGCGAAAAACAAGCTAAAGAGGAGTTATATACATATAGCTATAATAGTAATTTAAGTTATCGTGTATTATTGAAGGATAATCCGTTTTTTACAACTAAAACTTTGGGAATGAATAAACAATATATTGCTTCATTAATTGATAAAATCGAAGTTAATGCGAAATATAATTTTCAAAGTTCTAAAGATTTAAATTATACTTATACTTATGACATGGTGGCAACAGCTAAGGGAACTTATTCTGAATCAGATGCTAAAGCTGTAGAAGTATGGTCTAAAAATTATCCTATTTTACCATCAGAAACAAAGTCTGGTACTGGTAAAACTATTTCAATTGATAAAACTGTTTCAATTGATTACAATACATATAATCAAGTCATGGTAGATTTTAGAAATCAATTTGGACTTTCAGTTGATGCGAGTGTTGATGTAGCGCTTAAAATTAATATTACTGGTGGAGTTAAAGGTGCTGAAAATAGTTTACAAGAATCTAATACTATGACATTACAGATTCCACTTGTTAAACCTACTATTGAATTAAAACCTGATTATGTTAATAATGGCGGTAAAACTGTTTATAAAGAAACAGAAAATGGTGATGATATAAAAGTTAATATTCCATTATTAGTTCTTGGTGTTGCATTATTGTTATTTATGGTTTATATGCTTAAGAAAATAGGTAGTCAATTGATTACTACTACTAAGAAATCTGAATATGTAATTGCACTTAATAAGATTCTTAAGGAATATGCTGATATTATCGCTAAGGCTGAAAATGTACCTAATTTAACTCAATATGATGTTATCCATATTAAAGATTTTGCAGATTTAGTAGATATTGAAGAAGAATTACATTCACCAATTATTTATACTGAAATTCGTGAAGATTTAGAGTGCTGGTTCATGGTATTCCATGATAAGACAGCTTATAAGTTTATACTTAGATATGAAGACTTTGCACGTTTAAGAAGATAATATGAAAAAGGAATAATCAATTGATTATTCCTTTATTTTGTTTAAAATATTTAGTATTTGATTTTCATCTTCATCAAATAATTCTAATCTAAAATTGTTAATGCCAAGTTCTTTTAATTCTTTTATATTATTTAATAGATTTATTTTTTCATGATGCATTATATGAGTTTTACAATTTTTAGTTATGATTGGAAAAAGTTCATTTTGTTTGTTTTTTAAATAATATTTGTTATTTTTACAGTTTGGGCAGCTATCATTCATTTTGATTATACAATGATTCATAACCATTAATTCTAGTGTTCCATAGACAATTATTTCTATATTGTTATTGGTTTTTGCGATGTCTTTTATTTGATTAGGTGTTAATTCTGGTGAGATGGTTATTTGTTTAATGTTGTTGTTTTCTAGGAAGTTTATACTGCTAGTGTTAACGATATTTAAGAAATAGTCTGATATGCAATTATTATTTTTTGAATATTTGTTTATACTGCCAAGTTCTGTTAATAATAGGTTTTCATTTTTTAGATTTTCTAATTTTGTATTTGTTCTATCAAGTCTAAAAAATACGTTATTGTTTTTATATTTTAAATATAGGTTAAAGTCATCTGTATATATTTTATTTACTTTATTTAATACAGTTTTTAATTGATTTTCTGTTTTGACGAAAACATTGATATTTGTGTCTTTATGATTTTTGTTTTTGTTTTTTGCAATTGTTATGTTTGGTAATTGACGATTTACTTTTGTTTTTTCTTCTATTAGATTTTGGATTAATGATCTTCTAATTTCATTTAATTCTTTTAGTGAAATAAAGACATTGTTATCCATTTTGATGTTGATATTATTTATTATAAAAGGTGTATTTCCTAGTTTTGATAATTGTTTTACTATGTTTTCTTTGGTTATAGGTGTGGTTAATGATTTTTGAATTTTATTTCCGGTTTTAGTTATTGTATATGTATTATCGGTAAGTGTAATTTGTAAGTTTTGATTTTCTTTGGCAATTACATTAAAGTTAACTGGCATTTGTTTTTTATTATATTGTTTTAAATGTTCTATTAAATTAAAGTCTGTTGTTTTTAAAACAGTATCTAATGAGTTTAGATTTATTTTATTATCAATATAAACTATTTGACCTTTGCGTGCGTTATTTATAAGTAATCCTTTTTCGTTATATAGTTTGTTGACGATTAAACCTTTTTTGCTTTCCTTAAACCTGATACCGTCATTTTGAGATAGATCATCGGTTAATTTTATTTTTATTTTGGTGGTAATATGTTGTACTTGCCCAATTTTATTACCTATGTGGTTTGGACTTTTGATGTTCATGAGTTTTTCTTCGGTTTGTTTGAATAGGTGTCCTTCGGTAAATTCTCTATTGAATAAGGATTTTAGGTCTTTTTCTGTTTGAGTGGTTTTTTGATTATCTATAAGTTCTCTATACATTTTTGTGACAAGCCCAACATATTCTGGACTTTTCATGCGTCCTTCTATTTTAAGACTTTGGATGTTACTGTCTAAGATTTCGTTTATACGTTTACTTGTATTTAGTTCTTTTGGACTTAATAAATAATTACCGTTTGTTTTTAGTGGCTTACCATTTTTAATTAGGGTGTAGGGAAGGCGACAAGGGCCGGCACATTTACCTCTATTTCCACTTCTTCCACCATTTAAACTACTAAAGAGACAACATCCACTATAACATATACAAAGGGCTCCATGAATGAAGACTTCTTTTTCTATGTCAGTTTCTAGATTGTTTATTTGCTTTAATGATAGTTCACGAGCGAGAACAACTCTAGTTACTCCTAATTTTTTATATAGTTTTAATACTTCATCGTTACAGTTATTAGTCTGGGTTGATGCATGTATTTCTAATTCGGGAATTAGCTTCCTTATTAAGCTAATCATACCGATATCTTGCATTATGATGGCATCTACACCATTTAGATATAGGAATTTAATGTATGCGATAAAATCTTCGATTTCATTTTCATATATTATGGTGTTTGCGGTTACATATATTTTTACATCATAAATATGGGCATAATTGATAGCCTCGATTAATTCTTCTTCGGTGAAGTTGTTTGCGAAGTGTCTAGCGCCGAAGTCTTTCCCACTTATATAAACTGCGTCGGCACCATTATGGATAGCGGCTTTTAGGGCTTCCATGTTGCCGGCAGGACTTAATAGTTCTGGTTTTTTCATAAAATCACCACATCAATTATAGCTTAATTTTGGAAATAAATAAAGCTTTACTTGAAGATTGATTGGTGGTGTGTTATTATATGATGGGAGATAAATATGGAAAATTTAAAGAAGTTTACAATGCGTGATGAAAATTTTGTTTGTGAGGTTTGTGGCCATGAGGTTAATCCTTTAGGCTATACAGCTAGGGATCATTGTCCTAGTTGTTTATGTTCAAAGCATGTGGATATTAATCCTGGTGACAGAATGGCTTCTTGTAGGGGTGTTTTAAAGCCTATTGCGATAGAAAATTTTAAGAATACTTACAAAATCGTATATAAGTGCGATAAATGCGGGGAAATTAAAAAAAATATTATGGCTAAGGATGATAATATGGATTTAATTATCGAGATTATGAGTCATCCGGTTAATTATTAAGTTATATTTACTTTAGTGTAAATTTTGTTTATAATATTTTATAGGAGGATTTTTATGAATACGAAAAAAAAGAATACAAAAAGGAATGTTATTATTGCGGTTATTGCTTTTTTAGTTGTTATTGGGGCAATTTTGGTATATATGCTTATTACTGATTTGAAACAGGAAGACATTTTAAGAGAAGAAGTTAGTACTTTAGTTGATAAAGATATTACTAAAGATAGATATAATAGTTCTATTAAGACTAGAGGGGATTATGCGGTTGTTGAAGAGGCTATTAAAAGTTATTTAGATGAATATTCTGTTACTTTTCAGGAAGTTTTAGATATTATGGATGATAAGGAACTTGTTAATATGCTTTCGGCTGAAAATTACAGTAGTGATGGGCCTGATTTTGCAAAAAGCAAGAAATATTTAAGTGATACTAAGACTAAGTTTAATAAAGCGCTTGATAGGCTTAGTACCATGACTAGTTCTGAAGAAATTATGAAGAATATTGAAGAGAAGAAGTTAGATACTTATTATACTGATTTATATAAAGAACTTATGCTTAATGGAATTGCTGAAAATGATTTTACTAGTGCGAAAACTGATTTAGAAGCGGCTAGTGCGAGCATTAATAATTTACTTAATACTGAAGAAGAGGTTATTAATTTGTTAGTAGCTAATAAGGGTAAATGGAAAATTCAGGATAATAAGATTGTATTTGATGAGGTTGCGATTTTGAATCAATATAATGAATTAATTAAGAAAATTGCTTAAAACTTACATGGTAAGTTTTTTCTGTTTTGGCAAAAAAATTTGTTTGTGTTATAATATTGTCATTTTAAAAAGAAAGGAGCTGGCATCATGGCTTATAAAATGGAAAGACGTGAATTTGTGAAGGTGTTTTTTGCTGTTGCAGTGGGTTCTTGTATTGGTGGGGGAATATATCTTAGTGAACGAAAAAATTCTAATAAGCAATTAATTACTCGTGAACAATTAAGTGAATATGATCTGGTTACATATTTTTCTAATGGTACTTTTGATGTGGCTTTAATAGATTTTAATTATGGAAGTTGTTCTTTGGATGTTAATATACTTAGAACATATGATGATTCTATTAATCTATATCCTTTTGCGACTATAAAAGCTGATACACAGGAGGAAGCTATAGAACAATTTTATAGTGAGTATAATGTTGTTAAAACTGATTCTGCTATAAGGGCTTTTAGAAGTTATTTAGGTGACAAGGATTATTATACTATTAGTGAGATTAATCAGGTTTTTGATGAGGAAAGAAAAAGCTTGGATCAAAGTCCTCAGAAACAATTAATTAGATAGGGTGGCTCTTTGAAGGGGCTACCTTTTTGTATGATTAATCACATAATTTTACTAAAAAAAAACATACTATTTTACTTTATTATTTGTGAAAGTGTGCTATAATATATTTAGTAATTATTATTGGGGATAATACCTTGTAATAACTACATAATTATAATAATTTTATGAAGGAGGAAATAGAATGGAATTAAAAGGAAGTAAAACTGAAACTAACTTATTAACTGCATTTGCTGGAGAAAGTCAAGCTAGAAACAAATATGATTTTTTTGCTGGTGTAGCTAAAAAGGAAGGCTATGAACAAATATCTGCTATTTTTCAGGAAACTGCTAATAATGAAAAAGCACATGCTAAAATGTGGTTTAAATTATTATGTGGTGGAGATGTTAAAGATGGTTTAAATGTTGACACTATGGAAGCTTTAAAAATGGCTGCTGAAGGTGAACATTATGAATGGACTGACATGTATGATGAGTTTGCTAAAGTAGCTAAAGAAGAAGGTTTTGATCACATTGCTTATTTATTTGAAGCAGTAGGTAAAATTGAAAAGGAACATGAAAATAGATATTTAACTTTATTAGATACTGTAAGAACTGAAACTGTATTTAAGAAAGATGCTCCTCAAATGTGGATTTGTCGTAATTGTGGACATGTTCATTATGGAGAAAAAGCTCCTGAAATTTGTCCAGTATGTGCTCATCCACAAGCTTATTTTGAATTAAGAGCAGAAAATTATTAATATATAAATAGGTAGATCTAAGTGATTTACCTTTTTTATGGTATAATTGTGATAGGTGGATATTATGAAAGTAATTACTATAAAACAACCTTATGCTAGTTTAATTGCTTATGGATATAAGGAATATGAGTTTCGAACTTGGAAGACTAAATATCGTGGGGATATTTTAATTCATGCTGGTAAAAGTGTGGATAAAAAAGCGATGGAAAAGTTTAAACATTTGAATTTGGATTATCCTTTAGGATGTATAATTGCGAAGGCAAAGATTACTGATTGTGTTTTTATTGATGAAGAAATGAGTAAGAAATTATTAGAAAAAGATCCTTTAGTTTATTCTGGTAGTAGTGCGGATTCTAATTGGCGTGGTTATGGTTTTAAATTAGAGGATATTGAAATGGTAGAGCCGATTTATGTAAATGGTAAATTAAGTCTTTGGGATTATGATTATTAGTAATAATAATCTTGACGGAACAGGTACATTTTTATTTATTAAAAACATAAAAGAATACATTTTGTCAATGTGATTTTATATACTATTTTGTAAAAATCCTGTATAATGTAATAGAAGGAAGGCGACGCATTAATGTCAAAAGAAGATGATGTAGTACAAGATATTTCTAAGGTTTCTGATTTATCAGAAGCCCAAATTCGACAACAAGTGAGAATTTACGGAGAAAGTGATACTATAGCTATGCTTGTTCATCATAAACCGATGTCAGCAATATTAAGAGAAAAGGGAATTGTTCTAGAAACTCAGAATGAGTCTCCAAGACCCACAATATTAGAAGAAGGGTGGGATTTAACTCCTCATCACCATTCTGTAAAAACAAAAAAATTTGTTAAACGTCTGTTAAAAATAATGGATTAAGTTTAAATGTGTATAAGGATAGTATTAACTATCTTTTTTGTATTTTGTACAAAATAAAAACCCTTGAAAATATCAAGGGTTACATACTTAATGGAGCGAATGCAAAAAGGGTAACGCACACAATTTTAAACAAATTCATCTTGTAATTTTTATTTTACTTTATTTTCTTGCTAGATTTTTCTTTTAAAAGTTCTCCCTCATAATTATAAATATCTAAAGGCATACCACTTTTATTACATAATTCAGAAATCATATCAATAATTTGCGAAATATTTTCATTATTTAAGTCATTTACTTCAAGTGGCAAAATAATTCCTTTAATATATTCCTCGCTGATTAAATCTTGAACTTGCACTTCGCCTAAGGCTAATCCTTTTGTTTCCTCACTAGGAACTATTTTAATATCTTTAGATATAGCAAATGCAATATAATTATAATCAAAACAAGTTATAAATTGATGGTCTTTCCTTTCAATAGCTTTCTTAATAAATCTATTATTTGGATCACTAAGTGATACTCTATTATAATGAATATCATCCATATAATACATATACTCTTTTTCAGGAGGAATATCCAATTTATAAGAACTATTTTCATAGTTATGAACTATTCCAATTTCTTCTAATTTTTTTCTAGAACAAATAATTCTAGTATCTAATATTGATTTTAAACGATTATAAGTTTCCGGATTGCTTATATCTCCAATTTGATGTATATAATAATCTAACATAATTTCTCCCCTCTACAAATTTGCTATTTGTGCATAACTTTGATAATTCAATTATACATCTTTTTAATAATTTTTAATAGTTATAAAGTACAAATAAAATATTATGACAATATATCTAACTCCCTATATGTTTTGACATAAATATCAAAATATGAGGGATAATTAAAATAAAAACTCTTGAAATATCAAGAGTTATATACTTAATGGAGCG
>CANRSQ010000021.1 GCA_947642475.1 uncultured Mycoplasmatota bacterium | reverse complement strand
CTATTATTATGTTTCTTTTTTTCTTTTCTGATGTCCTCATTTCTTACACTCCTTTTCTACCATATCCATCTTATCAAAAAAAGCACAAAAAAACAAGATATTTTCTTTCGAAAGATATACCCTGTTTAAAAAATATCAGTTTTAATATTAGGATTTTTAAGAGCGCAAATCAATTTATCAATTTCTTCTTTAGTATTGTAAAAATATAAACTAATTCTACACGTATTTTTAATCTTAAGTTCATCCTTTAATATCTTCGCACAGTGACTACCAGCCCTAGTACAAATATTATATTTATCTAAATAAATTGATAAATCTTGCGGAAATATATCTTTGTAATTAATAGTAACAATCCCAGCTTCACTAGTTTCATTATAAATTTCAATTTCCGGAATTTCTTTTAATCTTTTAACTAAATAATCCCTTAATTCTAATTCATACTCATGAATTTTATCAAAACCAATTTTATTTAAATACTTAATAACATAGCCAAAACCAATAACACCAGCAATATTAGGCGTACCAGCCTCTAATAAATCAGGCATAGACTTATAAATTCTAATCCCATCAGTACTAAATTCAGCATTCATACCGCCACCAAAAATAATCGGCTTAATATTATTTAAATGCTCCTCTTTAATATAAATTACGCCAACACCAGTAGGTCCACACATTTTATGCGCTGAAAAAGTTAAAAAATCAATTCCTAAATCTTTAACATCAATTTTCATATGAGGAACACTTTGAGCCCCATCACATAAAACTAAAATACCTTTACTATGAGCGTATTCAGTAATTTCCTTTATCGGTCTTACATCGCCCACTACATTACTTACATGAGCAAGAGAAATAACCTTAGTATTCGCACTAACCGCTTTCTTAACATTACCTAAAGTAACTTTATGATTATCGTCAAGATCAATATAATTAACCTTTATACCAATTTCATCAGCCAGTTCAAACCAAGGTAAAACATTAGAAGCATGCTCACTCTTAGTAATTAAAACCTCATCACCTTTTTTTAAATAATGTCTAAAAAAACCAAAAACAATTTTATTAATCGAATCAGTAGTTCCACTAGTAAAAGAAATTTGTTTAGGACTATCAGCACCAATTAATTCACAAACAAGATCTCTAGTATTTTCATACTCATTACTTGCCTTAACACTAAGACCATAATCACCTCTATGAGCATTAGAACTATAATGATTATAATAATCACTAATCGATTCCCCTAACACTCTAGGTTTTAACGTAGTAGCGCCATTATCAAAATAAATTACACCACTTTTAATAATATCAAAATCTTCAGTATTCATCATTTCACCTCCAATATTTATTAATTATGTTTTCCATTTCATTTTGCCCCTGCTTTAAACCATTTAATAAGAAACCTCTAATAATAAGATTCTCAGCCTCTTTTGGTTCAATACCTCTACTCATCAAATAAAACATCTCTTCCTCATTACATTTACCAATATGTGCGCTGTGATTCGCAATAACATCATTTTCATCAATAAACAAATTAGGTTTAATCTCACACTTTTTATCAGTTAAATTAATAATCCTGTTTTTTTGATCAAGTTCACAGTCAACCTTACCATTAGGAACAAAACCAGAAACAACAAATGAAAGTTTACCATCTAAAACATTAACACCATTATTAATAATATTACTAATAGTTTTACTAGCATTATGATAAACCATTAAATCATATTTTTCGCTTTTATCAGAAATAGTTTTAAGTAAATAATTAGCTTCCGCAAATTCACCATTTAAATTAAAAATCAGTTGTTCCTTTATTTTATTAATATCATTAATTTTACAAATATTAATTTTACTATTCTTATCAAGATTATATATATACCCAAGTTTATATTTTACTCCGCTTTTAATTTCAAATAAATTACATTTAACACCTTCTAAAATATTAAAACATAAATGTAATTTAGTTTCATCAGTACTAGTATAATTAATAGTTAAATCCGTATCAGATAAAATATCAACCTTTATTTCTGAAAGATATTCATTTCCATTATATGTAACACTAATAGAATTATCTAAATCTTTTTCAGTAATTTCATCATTTACTATTATTATCTTATTCATATTATTTATTTTCCTCTATAACACTAGTACTAGATTTTGTAAATTTATCAAAACCTTCTTCTTCAATCGTTTTAACTAAAGAAGCATCGCCACTTTTAACAATCTTACCATTAGACATAATATGAACAAAATCAGGCTTAATATAATCAAGTAATCTTTGATAATGAGTAACTAATAAAACAGCCGGTTTTTCCTCATCATAATAATCCATAACACTTTCACCAACAATTTTTAAACTATCAACATCTAATCCCGAATCAATCTCATCAAGCATCACAAAAGAAGGTTTTAAAATATGCATTTGCAAAATTTCATTCTTCTTTCTTTCACCACCAGAAAATCCTTCATTAATGCCTCTGTGGATCATATCTTTACTCATTTTTAAATCTATAACAGTTTTATCAAGTTCTTTAATAAAACTATATAACTTAAAATTTTTATCCTTACTTCTTAAAGCCGTTCTTAAAAAGTCAGCATTACTAACGCCTTCAATTTCCATAGGCATTTGCATACCAAGAAAAATACCTAATCTAGCCCTTTCATATACAGGTAAATCATTTATTAAAGTATCGCCATAATAAATTTCCCCCTTAACAATTTTATAATTAGGATCACCCATAATAATTTTAGTTAAAGTAGATTTACCAGTACCATTAGGCCCCATAATAACATGAATTTCACCAGACTTAATTTCTAAATTAAAATCCTTTAAAATTTCTTTATCGTTTACTGTAACCGTTAAATCTTTAATTTTTAAATTTTTCATTTATATCACCAACTATTATTTTAACACTTTTATATCCTTTTTTATATAAAATTGAATAAAAATGACAAAACTTTTCCATAATGTATTAGAATATTCCGCAGATATTCACGTTAAAGAGTGAAAACTCTTTTTTCTATGTTATAATTAAAAAGTAAAGGAGAGATAAAAATGGATTGTATTTTTTGTAAAATAATGAATGGTGATATTCCATCATATACATTATATGAAGACGATATCGTAAAAGTATTTTTAGATGTTAACCCTGATGTAAATGGGCATGCCCTAGTTGTACCTAAAAAACATTATCAAGACTTATTTGATATTCCAAACGAAACCCTAATGCACATTTTGGAAACAGCTAAAAAAATGGATCCTATTTTTAAAGAAAAATTAGGCACTGAAGGATTAACACTAGTTCAAAATAATGGATTACTTCAAGAAGTAAAACACTTTCACTTACATTTAAAACCACAATATAGTGGTAAACAAGAATTAGTAAATGTGGAAGATGTTTATAATCAAATAATGCATTAAAAAATGACTCTAAAGTTGAGCCGTTTTTTGTTTAAATAATTTATTTTCCCTAATAATTATATTTAATATTTAAATAACCTAATTATCAATTTCCTCGCTATCGTCTACTTCTTCAAATACACTTAACTACTCATAATCCCCATCAATTGAAGTTGTGGAACCTCTCCTAATATATTGCTGTCCACCATCAACTGAACAACAACCACATTTGCAAGTAACCATATCATGAACACTTTTAGATTCTATAATTTCATTACATTTTTTTACAACGAATAGCATTCTTAATAATCTTTTTCACGACTTGCCAACCTTCCTTTTGCTTTTTATATACATTAAACCACAAGTTTACAGCAAAAAAAGACCCAGGTTAAAGTCGAGCCGTTTTTTTATTTTCATATTTTTTAACTTTTATATTATTTTTTAATGATGATGAAACTACAAACGCTTCTTCTAAAGCTAAAAAACCGTTTTTATATATAATATATGCTGATGCATATTTTTTTTGTTCTATAGCTTTAATACATTTACAGATAACATTATCATAAATATAATTATATATAACATTACTATTACTTTCATTATTTATTTTTTCTACAATAATGGGAGCAATTTCATAATAATGTTCAATATCTTCACGTGAAACAACATTATCTCTAAGCCATCTTAACATTGTAAGTTCATAACAATTATCATCAAAATTTTCTTTAAAACGTCTCATACAAGCTGTAGTCAAAAAACATTTTATATCTGTAACTTCTTTAGTTCCATTTGTGGTATCAACAATATTTCCTGTTCCTGTATTAGTATCAATATTTATATGAATTGATGAATGATTTAGATCTTTAGGATCCCCATCATAAATATTTATATGGTCTTTATCCCTTTTATCAGTATGAACTTCTATTTTAACCTTATCCCCCATTTAATTACCGCCCAACATTTCTTCTTTCCATTTTTTTTCTAAATTACCAAAATAATATAACAACCTCTCTGAATAATTTTGAGTTGGTGATTCACTTTCAATATAACAATCAAATAAATCAGTTATCTCTAAATCAATAAACTCTATTTTTTCAGGTCTCATAGTTAAAAGCGTATTTTTAATTTTAAAATCATCATACCATGTTTCAATTAATTGTCTAATTTGAGATAAATTATTGTTTTCTATATAAAAATCGTCTGTCAAAATACAATCTAATATTTCAAGTATATTTATAAATAATTTATCTATATCATTTGTATGTTTAATCATATTACACCTCTTTCTTGTTTCTATAATAACATTTTAAATATTTTTTTGCAAAAACAATTCGTTATTAAAAATAATTCTATTAATATATATAATTGTAAAAGATATTTATAACCAAATAATGCATTAAAAAATGACTCTATAGTTGAGCCATTTTTCTATTTTGGATTTTTTGAATCTTTTTAATAAATCTACCTTTTCTAGTAGCAAATATAATTACAATTATAATTAAAAGTAAAGCACTAAAACCAATTAAACCAACAATAACATATTTATATTCCTGCATTTTTTTATCTAAAGAATCAAGCTCTTCCCTATCATAAATTTGGAAAGTTTGTTCTTTCTTATCATATTTATATATATTTTTCTCTCCAGTTTCAATATTCATTCCATAAAATAAACAATAATCAGAATTCTTAGACAATTTATAAACAGTAACTTTTTCACCATTTATTTCTTCAGTATATTTTTTAAATCCATCAGGTATTGATTTTTCAGGAAAACTTAAATAAACAACATACATTTGTGGTAAAGTAAGTTGCCTAAATAAAGTATATTTATCAGGCTTTTCACCATCTTTATATGAATCATATTTATATAATTTTATATTTCCCTCTTCATCACGAAGTCCAACTAAAACATAATTTATTTTATCAATTCTATAAGCCGGAATTTCCTGTCCATCAAAATTTAAAGTTAAATCTTCATGTTCAATATTAAGTTCAGGAAGTTCATCAGCCTTTTTTACCAAAGTATATTTTTTACCACCAACAGTAACAGTAATAGGTTCTGCATCAACATTTACATTTATTGTATATGTTTTTTTATCACCATTTTCTGCAGTTACAACCACATCAAACTTATTATCTCCTTCTTTAACTTCCTTTTCACCAGTACCAGCAACAGTAGCCTTTGAATCAGATGCTTCAGCATTTATTTTTATTTTTTTAATATCATTTCCCACTGATAAATTATAAGTAGTGGTATTCTTATTAAAAGAAAGCGATTGTCCTTCAACAGATAATGACTTTAATGTATTATCAGACGATTTTGAATTATTACTATTAGAATTATTTGAAGACGATGATTTAGAAGAACTACTTGATGAATTTTTATTTGAATTAGAAGAACTATTGCTTGTCCTGTTTGTTACAGTTACACTTCTAGAGCCAGAAATATTAGTTTTATATCCAGATTCAGTTGTCGTATTTCCACTTAAATTAACCCTAATAGTACCTGTTCCCGTAGCCTTGCAAGTTGCTGAATAAGTTTTCGAACCATTTCCAGCATTCTCAGTAGCATCAGCAGCATTTATAACACAACCACTAACCGGACCACTAGCAGACACATGAACCTCCCAAGAAGCTACTCCGCTCAAATTAACACTTACCGTAAATGACGATCCATTATAAGCCGATGAAGGAGCATTCAAAGAAGCCGCCGCCTTCGCTTCAAATGTCAAAGCAAAAAACATTAAAATTGGTAATATAACATATATAATTTTCTTCATCATCCACACCTCCTATTATGAAATTTTATTACTGCCTATTAAATGTTGTCTTAATCTTAATAAATCTGCTGAATCCACTGAACCATCTTTATTAATATCAGCTGCCATCAAATATGTTCCAGATAATTTTGAAGTTCCAATTAAATGTTGTCTCATTTTAAGTAAATCTGCCGAATCAATTGAACCATCACCATTTAAATCACCATATTTTATTGAAACTCCAGTTCCAGAGCAACTAGTATTCGTTGTGTTAGGAGCCCCTACAAATATAGGAATATAAAATACATATTTCAATTCATTATAACCACTTATTGATGAATAAGCTTTATAAGTACTTTGTGATTCTGTATATGGAGCCATAATATTTTGCATATATTGTTGCCCAGCATATTTAGGTCCATATGGATCCCATTTTTGTAAATAATCTGTCATTTGACCCTTAACATTATATTTATCATTTGCCCCAATATATTTAGAGCGTAAGAAACTAGCCCCCCCAGTTATTGCCAAATAAGGACTTGTCCACCCTTGATTTTTTGCATAAGTAAGACCACTTGTTATTACTGCCGCATCAGTAGATCCACTCGCCCCTATATTAAAGTAATTATAATATCCCGCATAACCAGGATAGCTTCCAGAAATAAGTCCGCTTGTTCCCGCAGAACCTTGTTCCTGTTTAATACGTGAAGCAAGCATATAAGCACTTAAACTATATTTTTGAGCTGCTTCTAAAATAACCTGAGCATAAGTTTTATTTGAACCCGGACAATTTTTATTAGCCATAAATGTTCCTGCAAGTAATTTTTCAAGTCCAGCTTCCGTTTGATTAGGATTATAAAGCTGAGATTCAAACATAAAAACATGAGTATTATCTAAAAAATTATATGGATCCATATAGTATTTAACCCCTGTTTCTGAAGCAATATACCAAGAACATGAGTTGCCACTTGTTTGTGCACATGTAGCAGTTCTATAAGCTGCAGGTGCACTAGCACCAATTAAGCTTTTTGTACCAGTTGTTTCAGCTTTAACCATATCATTCCAATTGACAGGAACTTCTTTATACTTACTCCAGTCAAAAAATAAATCCTGCGCAACAAAAACTGCATTTGGATAAGTATTGTGTAATTGTTTTATTTTAGTTTGATAATCACACGGAAATTTAGCAAGTTCTTGTTCGTAAGTTCCAACACTAGCATCAGTATACAATGCTTTAGTATTTGAAACAAAACTAAAAGATATAACTAACGTAAATAACGCTAATAAAGTTTTCTTCATAATTATCACCTCTTTTATACCATATAATTATTATACCAAACCACAATTTTTATGTATAGATTCATACAGATATTTTCGCCTTAGTTTACACCTTTATTTACACTATTTTTTATAGTAATTTCCATAACTTTCCAAAAGAAAAAGATTGCTAAATTTTCAAGCAATCTTTTCACTATTAAAAACCGTTATTCGCAAAACCAGCACAACAACCAGGATCATTGTTTACAACTTGATTTTCTTCAGAACAACTATATTCTGGAGTATAAGTGTGGTTATAAATATGACGATTTACAACATGTGTATGAATAGGACATACATGTTTTACTTCATGACAAAATTTTCTTTCTACACATTTATTGATAACTGGTTCAACAATAGGACATTCAGGTTGTCTTTCACAGCAGCAATTATCTTGCATAGGCATTTGCATTCCGCCACCAAACATGCAGCAATTTTTTCTAAACATTATATTTCCCCCTATCTAACATATCATATGAGGTTTTTATTTTTATGAATAAGCTATATGTCATGAATTGGTTTATTTTTTTTATGCAAAGAAAAACACTTTAACAAAAAAGTGTAGTTGTTCGCTTATTTTATATAATTAACATGTAGTATAATATTTTCTAGGAACTTCAATAGTTGGGTATTACCTCTAATCTAATAAAGACTGGAGGTGATAAAATGAACAAGAAAGATTTTTTAATCTTATCTTTAGTAATTCTTATTTTCCTGCTAGTATTACTACTATTTATAGTTTTAATATAAAAAGAAAATCACCTAACTCAGAATGATTTAGGTGATACCACAAACAGGTAACACTCAACGTGCAAAAATTGAATGTTCCTTTTTTTATTTTATGAGAAATTCCTCATCTATATACATTATAACATAAAGTTATATTTTTTTCAAATTTTAAAAAGGCATTTTCATATTACCGTTTTTCATTCTTTTCATCATTTCTTTCATTTGTTCAAATTGTTTTAAAAGCCTGTTTACTTCTTCCACTGTTCTACCACTACCTGCCGCAATTCTTCTTTTACGACTAGCTTTTAAAATATCTGGATTTCTTCTTTCTTTTGGTGTCATAGAAAGAATAATTGCTTCAATATGAGCCATTTGTTTAGGATCAATATTAACATTGTTAAGGCCCATTTTTTTAGCACCTGGAATTAATTTAAGTAAATTTTCAAGTGGCCCTAATTTTTTAATTTGATTTAACTGAACTAAAAAATCTTCCAAATCAAATTTACCCTTACTCATTTTTTCAGCAGCTTTAATCGCTTCTTCGTCATCAAGTAAAGCTTCCGCTTTTTCAGCCATCCCCATTAAGTCACCCATATCAAGAATACGACTTGCCATTCTTGAAGGTGAAAATTTTTCTAAACCATCCATCTTTTCACTAACACCAATAAATTTAATTGGAATATTAGTTAAATGTCTAATAGATAAAGCCGCGCCACCTTTAGTATCACCATCTAATTTAGTTAATACCGCACCTGTAACATCTAAAGCTTCATTAAATCCCTCAATAACATTAACCGCATCTTGTCCAGTCATACTATCAACAACTAATAAAATTTCATTAGGTTGGGCCGCACTACTTATGTTTTTAAGTTCATCCATTAATTCTTCATCAATATGAAGCCTTCCAGCCGTATCGATTAAAACATAGTTAAATCCATTTTCCTTCGCATACTCTACCGCATTTTTCGCAATTTCAACTGGATTACCTTTACCTTCACTATAAACTTCAATATTAAGTTCCCTACCCAATTGTTTTATTTGGTCAATAGCTGCCGGTCTATAAACATCACACGCAACCATTAAAGGTTTTAAACCTAATTTTTTACGTAAATGTAAAGCAAGCTTTCCAACAGTAGTTGTCTTACCACTACCTTGAAGTCCCGCCATCATTAAAACAGTCATTGGTTTAATAACAATTAAAGGTTCATCTTCTTTACCAAGTAATTCTACAAGTTCATCCTTAACAATCTTAACAAAAACTTCACCAGGTTTTAAAGATTTACTAACCTCTTCACCTAAAGCTTTTTCTTTAACATTATTAACAAACTCTTTAACAACTTTATAATTAACATCCGCTTCTAATAAAGCAAGCCTAATTTCTCTGGTTACTTCGCTGATATTATCTTCTGTTATTTTTCCATAACCTTTTATTTTGTTTATTGCGTTTTGTAATCTATCTCCTAAATTTTCAAACATATTATCACCTTTTTTAATTATACAGTATTAAAAGAAAAAAAGCTACCAAAAGATAGCTTATTTAATATGTTTTAAATTACTTTTATCAGTTTTATTTAAAGTAACAGTATCAGTAGATGTAGAGTTTTCTCTATAAGATAATGAACCATCAGCATTTATATTAAAAGTATAAGTATCGCCAGATTTATTATCAGCATCATCAGTTTCATCATCTGTATCAGCATCTCTATCAGCAGTTAAAATAACCTGATCATTAGAGGTAGTATAAGTTCCCTCAATGGTCTCATCAGTATCGCCAGATTTTACGAAAGTAGCTTTTCCATCTTTATCAAGAACTAATTCAACAACTACTCTGTCACTATCATTATCAGTAACTGCATCAGCTGCATCTTCTAATACATTAGTATTTTTATTATATGTACCAGTATAAGCGCCAGCAACGTCTCTTGTCTCATCGCTAGTATCATCTAAATTATTATTTTCATTTTCATTAGTTGTCGGTTCATTTCTCTCAGTATCTTTACCTTGCATATTATTAAAAACAAAATAAGCAATTAAACCAGCAATAAGTAAGACAATAACAACAATTATAATGGTCATTGTATTATTCTTCTCATCCATTCTTTTACCACCTTTCCAATATTAGAGTGCGCAGTAAAAAGAATTTTATAAGAAAAAAATTATGTTTTTTAAAAATTAAACATAATCCATTCAGGTTTTAATATTAATAAAGCTCCAATTAATAACATAAGTATTCCTCCAATTAAAGAAGAATATTTACCATATTTCGTTGAAATACCTTTAACTTCCATAGTCTTCATCGCAATTAAGAATATAATTATATCATCAATTAAGAAGAAGAATATATAAATAAAGATATATAAGCCATATTCAAATGCATTTAAATCATTCATAGCTAAAACACTAGTAAATAATAATGGAAGTCCAGCTGAACATGCAAGCTCAACTAAATTAACAGTAATAGCTAAAGTAATAACACCAACTAAAGCTAAAATTAAGCTTTTTTCTTTTGTGAATTTTTTAATTTTTTCAAAAATTTGTTTTCTTTGTTTTTTATTAGTAACACTGCATCCATCAGGTTCCTTGAAATATTTATTTAAATTATAAGCACCTGCAATAATAGCTACCAAAGCAATTAAAGATCTTAAAAGAACTTGTTGCATTGCCGAAGCAGCAATATGAAGCCACGCAACCATAAACAAAGTATACATGATCGCCGAAGTTAAAATAAATGTTACTCCAAGCATCCACATACGTTTACGATTTTTCATTCCAAGAAGCATACTAATTAAAAATAGTAAAACCCACATCGCACAAGGATTAAATCCGTCAGCAAGACCAATTACAACCGCCAGTAAAGGTAAAGAAACAGTTTTCGCATCAACTTTTCCTAAAAGCGGAATAGTTACATCATTACTTTCTATTTTTTTAATTTCCGATATTTCTTTTCCTTCTTTAACATCATCAATAATATCTGGAATTGGCTCTTTAATATTATCTTTAACCAAATTCCTAATTTTATCAGCAGTATCTTCACTATATCCAGTAAATCCATAAGTACCAATTACCGTATATGGAACTCCAGTATCTTCATTATCTAAAGCTTTTCTAACCTTTGTAAGTAAATCATTATTATCACTATCATGCCATACTTCAAATTTTTTAATTTTAATATTATCGCCATATTGTTTTTTCAAAGTATCTAAATATTTTTGTTCATCTTCACAGTGCGGACATTCTCTTCCATAAAATAAATTAATGGTAAGTTCTTTTGCCTCAGCTTTAAATGGAATTAATAAAAAAGCTAAAGCGGCTATAATAAAGAATATCTTTTTATTCATTTATTTTCTTTATACTTTCTATAATTTCCTCTTTTGTTTTCTCACCAATTAATCTAATTTCTTTTTCATTATTTTTTAAAATAACTATAGGAAGAACATCACCAGGATTGTATTTCATAACCTCATCCTCATCCATATCATAATCTAAATTAATAATATCTAAATTAGGATATTCTTCTTCAATTTCCTTCCAAATCTTTTTCATAGATAAACATCCACTGCACCAAATCGCATTAATTTTAATAACTTTCACACTAATTCACCTACAGTATCATCATTCATAACATATTCACTTACATTTATTATACGATAATTATCTTTATCATCTCTAATAATAACTCTTTTAATACCAGCATTAATAATAAATCTTTTACAAAGTTCACATGGAGTCGCATCTTTAACTAAATTACCAGTTTTAACTTCTCTACCTACTAAATATAAATCACTATCAAGTAAATCTCTTCTAGACGCAGATATAATCGCATTTTGTTCCGCATGAACACTCCTGCATAACTCATATCTTTGTCCACTTGGAATTTGTAATTCTTCTCTCATACATTTTTTCAAATCACAACAATTTTTTCTTCCACGAGGCGCACCTGTAAAACCAGTAGAAATTATTTCATCATTTTTAACAATCACTGCCCCATAATTTCTACGAAGACAAGTTCCTCTTTCTAAAATAGTTTCTGCGATATCTAAATAATAATTAGTCTTATCTCTTCTCATTATTTCACAACCAATCTCTTATAATTTTTATCAAAACTTTTTAAAAAATTATCTATATCTTCTAAAGTAGTTTTAGAAGATATACTTATTCTAATACTTGATGAAGCTCTATCAGTATCATGAGTTACTGCCATAACTGCTTTCGAAGTATTTCCAGTTGAACAAGCACTTTGCGTAGAAATGTAAATATCATCTTCTTCTAAAGCATGAAGCATAGTTTCTGGTTTAACACCTAAAATACTTACATTAATTACATGAGGTATCGAAGCATCCGTACTGTTAATATAAACATTTTCATATTTTTCTAAAATACTTTTAACCTTTTCATTTATTTTTTTTACCTTTTTAATATCTTCATCTAAATTTTCAGTAGCTAATCTTAAAGCTTTCGCCATACTAACAATTAAAGCTGAAGCTGGCGTTCCACTACGATAAATAGTTGTGCTTTTTCCCCCATGAATAATTGGTTCAAGTCTAACATTTTCTTTTTTTACTAAAGCACCAATACCTTTTATCCCGAAAAATTTATGAGCTGAAAAGCTAGCCATATCAACATTGTCTAAATTAATATTTATTTTACCAATAGCTTGCGTCATATCACTATGAAATATAACTTTAGGATATTCTTTTAATAATTTTCCTATTTCTTCTATTGGCTGCCTAATACCAGTTTCACTATTGACCGCGCTAATACTAACTAAAATAGTTTTATCAGTAATCATTTCCTTTAAAGCATCCATATCAACAATACCATCTTTTAAAGGAACAAAATCTATTTCAAATCCATTATTAGCCATATAATTAAGTGGCCCATAAATAGAAGAATGTTCAAGCTCAGTAGTTATAATATGATTTCCTCTATTTTTATATATTTCTATACCTTTTAAAGCTAAATTATTAGATTCTGAAGCACCTGAAGTATAAATAATTTCTTCAGGTTTAACACCTAATATTTTACTTATTTGATTAGTACTCGCATCAATTAATTTTTTACTCTCTACACCAAGTTTATGAAGTGAATTAGGATTACCAATATACTTAGAAGCTTTTACAAAACTATCTAATACTTCATCACTAACTGGCGTAGTTGCACTATAGTCTAAATATGTCATATTTTATCACCTTTATAGATTATATCATTGCTTATAGAAATTAACAAGAAAACTAAAGAAAAAAGTCTCATTTATTAAGACTCTTCTATAACATCATCAATACTAATAAGGATATTTTTATTTTCCTTTTCTATTTGTTTTAAGCTTTTTTTCAGGTGTCGGTAAATCTTCAGGCATTGTTCCGCCCAATTCTTTTATAGTGTTCCTTATTTTTTTACCAACTTCATAATGGACTTTATTAGCATTCTGCTCTCCTTTAACATTATCCCTTTTTAATTTTTATTCAGTATGCGTAATTCTAAATAAATTATCGACAAGTTCTTCACTTCCCATATTATCTAAAATATCTTCTCTATATCTAAGCCCCTTCCTTTTAGCAATATCATCAGCAGTTTCACCATTGTATAACCCCTTATATCCAGCATTATGAAACTTATCAAAATTCCTAACTCCTACATCTTTAACCGTCATATTTAATGAATAATTGCCTTTTTTAGTTAGACTCCTTTGATATAATCTTTTCTCATCTTCGGTTAACTGACTATATTCTTTCTCACTGAGTTCCTGTTTCCTTGTTTGAATCGCAAAATAAGTCTGTCCTAACGCAACAACTTTTTTTCTTGAATCAGCATTTTGAACAATAAGATAACAAGCGTATCTAGATAATTTATAATCTAGTATTTTTCTTTTAGCACCTTTAGCTATTTCTATCATTTTACCCACTTGGGTAAAATGATAATCAGTTATGTTTTTACTTTTCTCGCAAGCTATTTTAGCTGCATCTATTACATTTATAAATTTTTGCCATTTTTTATAATCTAATACTTGCATAAGTTCTCTGGCTTCCCAATACTCGTTACCATATTCATTAATATGTTTAATATCTTCAAAAGTTTTTTCATTATAAGTTTGTAGTTCTGACATTTTAATTCCCCCTTTACTTATTATGTTTACTACAAACTAATTATAACGTTTGTTCGTAAATATAGTCAATACAATTTTAACAAAAAGTTAAATTTGTTTCAACAAAAAAAGTCTTAACCAAAGTTAAAACTTATTTTATCGTATCGAATCCACTACGCTTAAACAACTTCTCCATATCATAATTAGAATAAAAAATAGTAGTTGGTCTTCCATGCGGGCAGTTATATGGATTTTTGCATTTTCTTAAATCACTAACTAAAGCTTCCATTTCCTCCATCGTAATATTCATGTTAGCTTTAATAGCTTGCTTACAGCTCATCATAGTTGCCACTTTTTCATTAAATTTTTCAATATCAAAATTCTTTTCAGTCGCAATTACAATTTCAATTATTTTTCTAATTGTATCTTCAATATCACCATTAAGCCAAGCTGGATGTTCCTTAATAATAACTGAATTAATTCCAAATTCTTCAATATTAAATTTTAAATCCCTTAAAATATGCATATTCTCTTTTAAAATCATAAATTCCGTATTAGAAAGTTCAATCGTTACCGGAAATAAAAGCGGAGTTGAAGCCACATTAGGATTTCCCATTTGCTTTTTAAATAATTCATAGTTGCATCTTTCTTTAGCAGCGTGCTGGTCAATAATATACATACCTCTTTCATTTTGACAAATAATATAAGTTCCATGTACTAAACCAACAGGATACATCTCAGGCATACAGTCTTCATCATATTGATTATAAGGTTCAGTATTTTCCATAACCACATCACCAGTAGTATCAACCTCATAAGTAACAGTTTCCTCTTTATCATCATCAAAATAAAAATCATTTACAATTAATTCCTTAGGCTCTAAGTCTTCTTTAACACTAGGTTCGTTAATATCGCTATCATCTCTAGTTAAATTTAAAGTCATTTCTTCATATTTAGGTCTAGGCTGTCTAACAACAACTTCAGGAATCAAATTTTTAGTACTTATCACCTTAAAAATATTTTCTTTAATAAGTTCAAGTAAAGTATCCATTTTACTAAATTTAATGTCCATTTTAGTTGGATGAATATTAACATCTATCACACTAGGATCAACCGTAATATGAATAACCGTTATCGGATACCTATTATCAGGTTTATAAGAATGATAACTATCATTAATAACTCTATTAATATCAGTATTCCTAACAATCCTTCCATTAACCAAAGTAATCATATTATTACGACTAGATCTATGAACCTCAGGCGAAGATATATAACCATGAATTTCATAATCGGCATTTTCACCGTGAATTTCAAGCATCTTTCTAGCCACATCACTACCATAAATACTCTTAATAGCTTTTAAAGTATTATCACTACCGTCAGTCTGTAAAATTAAATTATCATTATTAGATAAAGAAAATCTAATATCTGGTCTTGATAAAGATAATTTATTCATATAATCAGTTATACTTGCAAGTTCAGTATATAAACTTTTCATATGTTTAAGACGCGCTGGAGTATTATAAAATAGTTCACTAACTGTAATAATAGTTCCCTTTCTAGCATCGCCCTTTTCAACGGTTTCAATCTTGCCACCATTTATAACTACGTGTGTTCCAAGTTCACCAGTACTAGTTTTCAAATCAACCTTAGAAACAGAAGCAATAGACGCCAAAGCTTCTCCCCTAAAACCTAAAGTAGTAAGTCTAAATAAATCCTCTTCATCATCAATCTTACTAGTCGCATGTCTAGAAAAAGCTAAAACCGCATCATCCTCATCCATACCTTTTCCATTATCAATAACCTTTATTTCTTTAGTACCAGCATCCTGAAGTTCTACTTTTATTTCAGTAGCGCCTGCATCTATACTATTTTCAACTAATTCTTTTACAACCGAAGCACATCTTTCAACAAC
>CANRSQ010000020.1 GCA_947642475.1 uncultured Mycoplasmatota bacterium | reverse complement strand
CGAACATCTCACGACACGAGCTGACGACAACCATGCACCACCTGTCACCCGGATAGCCTCCACTATATTTCTATAGCTTTGCCAGGGATGTCAAGTCTAGGTAAGGTTCTTCGCGTATCTTCGAATTAAACAGCATGCTCCACCGCTTGTGCGGGTGCCCGTCAATTCCTTTGAGTTTCAGCCTTGCGACCGTACTACTCAGGCGGAATACTTAATGTGTTAACTTCAGCACCGGTTTCCCGACACTTAGTACTCATCGTTTACGGCGTGGACTACTAGGGTATCTAATCCTATTTGCTCCCCACGCTTTCGTGTCTCAGCGTCAGTAATGGCCCAGCAAGCCGCCTTCGCCACTGGTGTTCCTTCTAATATCTACGCATTTAACCGCTACACTAGAAATTCCACTTGCCTCTACCACACTCAAGTCTGCCAGTTTCTAAAACGAACTGAGGTTGAGCCTCAGGCTTTTATCTTATACTTAACAATCCGCCTACACACGCTTTACGCCCAATAAATCCGGATAACGCTCGCCCCCTACGTATTACCGCGGCTGCTGGCACGTAGTTAGCCGGGGCTTTCTGGTATGGTACCGTCAGCTAATCATCATTTCCTATGATTAGGTTTCTTCCCATACAACAGAGTTTTACAATCATTAAGACCTTCATCACTCACGCGGCATTGCTCGTTCAGGGTTTCCCCCATTGACGAATATTCCTAACTGCTGCCTCCCGTAGGAGTTTGGACCGTATCTCAGTTCCAATGTGTCCGATCAGCCTCTCAGCTCGGATATGCATCGTAGCCTTGGTAAGCCATTACCTCACCAACAAGCTAATACAACACGGGCCCATCCCAAGGTGGAGCCGAAGCTCCTTTTAGCATAAATAGTTATCTATCTATGAATCATCCGGTATTAGCTATCGTTTCCAATAGTTGTCCCAGTCCCTGGGGTAGGTTACCCATGCATTACTCACCCGTCTGCCACTAAGCGGGGATCCAAATCCAGTTTTGTGCAAGCACGCAACTTTCAATGGGCCACTTCGTTCGACTTGCATGTCTTAGGCATGCCGCCAGCGTTCATCCTGAGCCAGGATCAAACTCTCCAAAAAAATAAAACTTAAATAGTTTAATGTTTTTAGTTTGAATAATGTCCTGACTAATTTGAATTGACATTTTGCTCAGTTTTCAAAGATCATTCTGCCGCATTTCTTCAGCGGTATTACTAATATATCAAATGTAATTCTTTAAGTCAATACTTTTTTTTAATTTTTTTAAAGTTTTGACATTTAATGACTTTTTTCGACATTGTTTGCGGTCATCTCCAAAAATTACTCGTCTAATATATCAAAATTTTTATACCAAGTCAACAACTTTTTTGAAAAAAAATTAATTTTTTTGTTTTTTGCAAACTTTAGTATTATTTTACCTACTTTTTCGTTTATTATTTCATTATATAACCAACCCTTTATCCTATTTATTAATGTATATGTGTGGATATATATTTGTGACTATGGCGCAGTTATATTTGTATTCTATTTTATAAAAGTAGGGAAGGTGTTTTGTTTCCCTTCCCTATAATATATGCACAATATGAAATTTAATTACCATTTTATTTATTCATTTGTTTATTTTTTGTTATTGCTTTTATTTTTTTAATTCTTGATATAATTTTCCGTAGGTTAAATTTCGCTCACGTTCAAACATTGGAGCATGATTTTGATAATCTGTTATTAATTCTGAAAGTGAATTATTTATAACTATATCTAATTCTTTGGAATATCCCATTTTCTTTTTATGATATTTATATTCTTGTTTATCTAAAATTTTAAAACTACCATTCGGGAATATGCGTAAGTCTAAATCATAGTCTATATATTTAATTGTGTTATCTTCTATTATAAAGGGCGTTGCTATATTACAATAATAGGTTACTCCTTCTTTTTTTAATTGAACAATTATGTTATACCATTTATCTTTAAAAAAATACATCACGGCCGGTTCTTTAGTTCTCCATGTGTTTCCTTGAGCCTCTATTACTAAGGTTTTTTCATTTCCAAACACTATATAATCTTTTTTTATATCTAAGACTACCGCTTCATCCCAACAGCGATGGACTTTGCCGTCATGTTTATAGCATTGTATTTGCAGTCTATCTCCTACCTTTAATTTTTCCATCTAACCACTTCCTATATATTATTATAACTGTTTTTCAAAGAAAAAGAAAGCAATCTTATTTACTTTTGCTTTCATAGTTTTTATTTTGTTAATTCTTTTAAGGCTGTTTGTAATTGGTTATCGTTTTCTTCTGTCGGATTTTTTACATATTTATCTGACAGTTCTATTTTAATATTTGGTTCGATTCCTTTTTGATCTATCCAGTTACCTTTTGATGTTAACCAGTTTTTAGTGGTTAGCTTGTATTTGTCGCCATTTGTTAAATCTTGAAGTTCTTGTACGGTTCCTTTACCGTAGGTTTTTTCGCCAATTACGATTGCTCCATCTTGTTCCATTAAAGCTGAAGTTAGTATTTCAGAGGCCGATGCACTAGAGCCGTTTACGAGAATGGCAATTTTTAATTTTTGATCTTTTTTGCCTTTAGAATAATATTTAGTGGTTACACCTTGCTTTTGAATTTGATAAATAGGATGACTAGAGTCTAAAAATAGAGATATTATATTTTCAGCAGTTAACAAATATCCGCCCGAATTACCACGTAAATCGATTATTAGCGAATTTATTCCTTCTTTTTTTAGCGTTTCAAATTTCTTTTTGAATTGTTCGTAAGTATTGCCAGCAAAAATATCTATCCTTATATATCCAACTTTTTGAGAATTATATGTATATGTTTTTGATTGTACTGATTGAAGATTAACGTTTGATTTGGTGACTGATGTTTTATATTCTTTCCCTTCTCTTATATATTCTAAACTTATTTTAGTATTTTTATTTATCAGTTCAACAAATTCGCTGGTTTTCATTTTACTTACGTCTTTTCCATCGGCTTTTATTATTATATCATCTGCTTTTAATCCAGCTTTATTGGCCGGGCTATCTTTGAATACTCTATTAATTACGATATTTCCAGATTCATCATTATATATTTCGATCCCGATTCCTTCGTAGCTACCTTCTAATGAAATATTAAAATTTTTGGCAGCGTTGGAATCTAGGAATGTAGAATTTTTATCTAATTTGGTTAGCATTCCCTCTAAAGCGGCATCTAATAATTCTTCTTTATTGATATCGCCATTATAATTATCTAATATATACTGATAATTTTTTATAAAGTCTTGCAATTCGGTTTCGACTAATTCTCCACGGTTGTTGAATATTTTATAGGTGAAAAGTCCACCTAAAGTTAAGCTTACCACTACCGTTATGATCATTAGGCCAACTACTTCGGTTGTTTTAAATACTTTGGGCCTTATTTTTTTTGTTTTTGTTGGTTTTTTATTTTCTGGCTTTGGCGATTCTTCAGTGCCTATTACTTTAGCAAGTTTATTAAGTTTTTCAGTTGTGGCTTGATCTACTTTCTTTGGCATATTATCACCTTTCTTTTCTAGTTATGCATATTTACAGTATATCACATATCTCATTGTTTACTTAGTGGTTATTTTAAAAAAGTTTTATTTTTGGCTTTTGTTTTACATATATGATTTTGGGGCGTTTATATAAAAGAGATATACCTATTTGTATATCTCTTACGCTAAATCGTTTAATTTATTTTTGATAGCATCATGACTATCGCTAACAGATTCTATTTTCCCATCTTTAATTTTTACTAGTGTTGTACCGGTTACTTTAAAGTCTGCCAAATCTTCTACATAGTAGTTTGATTCTTTACCTAAATATGTTTTGTTAAAGGAATCGGTTAAATTAGCTTTATAAATTGTTGGTGCATCTTCACTGGCTTTTATTGTTGTAATTAATGATTCGTACTCTGGCAAACGGTTGTCATCTTCTTCTTCAATCAAAACATAGTAAGTGCCTGGATGGCTAAGCATTGAACCTATCATGATGTTTTCATACTGAATTTCTGTTTTAGCTGGTTCTTCACTTTGATTTTGTTGGTCTAATTTTTCATCGGCTTTATTTGTTGCGATAAGCGTAATTCCATAGAACACTAGCATTACTCCTGTAACGATTAAAACTATTTTTATTAGTTTAAACATTTCGTTATTTGTATTTGTTTCAGTAGCTGAATTTCCTTTTTTTGTTTCCTTTTTTTGTTTTTTTTCTTTCTTTTGTTCTTTTTTTGTTTCTTCTACTGTTTCAGTTGTTTCCACTGTAAGTTCTTCAGCTACTTTATTTTCTGTTCTTATTTCTTTTTCATTTAACTTTTTGGTTTCATTGGTTTTTGATGTGTTTTTTTTGGTATTCTTCTTTTTGTTACTCATTATATATCACCTAGCTACCATTATAACACATTTCTTTGAAAAATTAAAGTTTATTTACTAACTGGCATTGCGGTGACGGAATTAGCGACGTTCATTAATTCATCTTTACTCATGTTATCGGCCACGACATAATATTCTATACCGTTTGATACCCAGCTAATCATGTTATCTGATACAGCTGCAACGCTGGTAGCTAATTGAAATGGTTCTCCATAAACTGATACTATGGCTAGTTCGTCTTCGATGTTGGCAGTTTGCTGAACAAACATAAATGGATTGTCTCCTTCGAAGGTCATAATTACTCTTTGGCCTTCATCAACTTCTACTACTTCTTTATCTGCAAGTTTAGTGTTTTCTGGAACATACATTGGGTATGTGTCTCCTTCTATTTTACTGACTGTTGTTGTAGTATTTTCGGTTTTGGCAGTTTTCATATTTTGTTCTAGATTAAAGTAATTATCTTTGAACTCGGCTTTGAAATCTATTTTGTTGAAATTCATTTTTATTAGTATGTCTCCTTCTTTATTCATTACTTCTACTTTTTTAGGATTAAGTTTTTTATCGAAATAAATATTTTGTTTTACTAAATCGTTATTGTTTGGGTAGTTTACGGTTGTTGTAAATACGTAATTATTGTTTGTTGTTTTGAATTCTTTTTTATCATCATTCTGAATATCACTTAGAAGTGTTTGTAGCAGATATGTTTGTGAATTGTTATACGGCCAGTCGCTTTGGAATTTAAAACTTTTGTTTAGGCTTGGAGTTAAAACGTATACTCCATCATTGTTTTTTAAAATTATTTGTTCATGATTATTTGTTTTGTTTTTTAATGATACTCTGAAATTATCTTCTTTAGCATAGGATGCTTCAACATCGTATTTATATACATCATCATTATTGGTTATTTCTAATGTTCCTGTTAGATTGTATCCTTTAAGATTGTTTAGCTTTTTTTCTAAATCTTTTACAGCGTCTTTGGTACTGTAAGTTCCACAGCCAACAAGCATTAAACATGCACATAGTATTAAACATATTTTTTTCATTTTCCCACCATCTTTCAACTTTCAATTAAGTATATGGATGATTTTATGAATTATGAATGAATATTTTAGTTTTTTTGGGTAATAATAAAAATAAAATGGGAAGGAGTGTATTATGGAAATTTTACAAAAGATATGTTTAGTCATTACTATTTTTGGTGCGATTAACTGGGGCCTTATTGGTATTTTTGACTTTAATCTTGTTGAAACTATTTTTGGACCTAATGGGATAGCTAGAATTATTTATATTTTAGTTGGTATCGCTGGATTAATTAATATTGGACTTTTATTCCGCCATGTTCACGATTAAAAAAACTATCAATTATTTGATAGCTTTTTCTATTTTTGTATAACTTAATACTGTTAGCAAATTGGCTAATCCATCGATTGCAAGGAATATTCCTAGCATTCTAATTAGAAGTATTAATGATTCAAATGGATTGAATAATAGTAATATACCGAATACGAATATAATTGCGGCAGCTACCATTACTTCCCACCAATATTCATAACCATATTTTTTTAAGGTCATTGATGATTGCATTTTTCCAAAGGCATCAACTACTAGTATTACTCCCATAATTATTGGAATAAATGATAAGAATGTTTCTGGGTTTAGAATAATAAATATTCCAAATGCAATGAACACAATGGCAACAATTAGTAATGCTGCTCCTAGTGAACCATAAACCTCTGAAGCTATGTATGTATAGATGGCTAATCCTCCAACTATTAAACATAATGCCCCTATAAGATAACAAATTGAATTACTAACAAATCCTGGTGCGATTAGCATCACAAGTCCTACTATAATATAGAAACCTGACATTATTAGTAATGATGATTTTATTTCTTTTAAGAATTCCATATTATCCTCCTATTCTTTTATCTTTATAATAACTTTTTTATGTTACAATGTCAAGAAAAAAAACTGCTTTCGCAGTTATTTTTCGACGATTTTTATTTTTACTTTTTTGGTTTTTGATAGATAGCCAACACGTGAGTCTGTTCCTTCTACTTTTACTGGAATTTCATATTCTCCTGGTGTATAGTCTTTTAAGTCGATGTAAGCTACTATATCTTCAGCGGTTAACCCTTTTAGTACTGAGTCAACACCTTTAACATTTACTGTAACTTTAATATCGTTTTCACTTGTTCCTTGAACACTATAGGCGTCGTTTAAGTTTCGAACGTCGATATTGATGTCTTCGATATCTTTATCGGTAGAATCTCCTAAAGTGAATTTTAGACTAATGTTATTTAGGCTCATTGATCTAACACCTTTTGGTTTTGTTAAGTCTAATTTGTATTCTCTATTTTCTTTTAAACCACTAACATCTACCTCAAGTGGGATGTACTCTAATTTTTCTAGTACACTTCTTGGCCCATAAACTGTGACATTTGAATCACTCATATCGATTGAGCTAATGGCTTTACCGAACCCTATTTCTCCTTTTGGAATTATTTTTATAGGCACTTCTTTGCTTGGTGATTCAATTTCTAAATCAACGTTTATTTTTGATGGAACGATTTCAACGTCTAAGGTATTTCCATCTTTATCATAAGCTTTTAGCGGAACGTCTTTTACGGTTATTGTTCCTGCTGATTGTGTTGTTAATTCATCGATATCTACTAATGCTTTTACGGTGGCTACTTTAGTTAGACTGTTTGCAGCATTTTTATCATCGGTTCCTTTTATTACCACTTGATCAGTTTCTGGTGTGATACTATTGATGACTAGTTTATCATCTAAATTGTCTTGATTTAATACGTCAACAGTTAGAGTTTTTGTTTCTGAAACTTTGGTATAGATATTTACGTTGGCAACTGATGGGTTAACGCTATATTCTATTGAGTTTAATGGTTGACTATATTCAATATTTACTTTATGTGGCCCAGGTTTTAATCCACTTAAGTCAACTACAACTTTTGAAGTTGATGACTGTTTAGCGATAAATAAATCTGAACGATTTCCCATAAGGGTTATATCTACGGTTTCTGGAAGTCCTTCAACGACGTAGGCTTCTTCATTATATATTGCTTCTACTTTTTGGTCTTTGATAACTTCGGCTGTTTGATTTGTAAAGACGATTATTTTTTGATCGATTATAATAAATACGGCAATAGCGCATAGTAATGAAACAAATAATAATGTATTTTGTTTTGAAAGCCATCCTTCTAATGTTTTTTCGGAGTTTTCAAAACCATTTGAAATTTTTACTACTAGTCTGGTAATTGGCATGACGATTTTTTTATCTATGAAGTTTGCGATTTTTTTAAATATACTTTTTTTTCTAGTTTTCTTCATGAACATTTACCTCCTCATCTTCTACAAGCAATTTCTTTGATGGCGCAGTACTTTCTAATAGTCTAACTTTTAATTCATCAAGTGAGACATTATAAATTAATCTTCCGCCACTAGCAATAGAAATACGGCCTGTTTCTTCTGAAAGGACAATTGCGATACAATCTGTTTGTTCTGAAATTCCTAATGCAGCTCTATGTCTGGTTCCTAATCTTTTACTGATATTTATATTATTACTTGTTGGGAAGACTGTATTTGCGCAGGCAATTTGGTCTCCTTGGATAATAACTCCACCATCATGTAATGGATTATTTACAAAGAATATTGCAGTTAATAATGGGTTTGTTACTTCGGCATATATTTTTTGTGATTTTGTAATGTAATTTGCTAGACTTGTATCTTTTTCGATTACGATTAAAGCTCCCATTTTTTGTTTTCTTAGGTTGTCTAAAGCGCCAACAATTTCGTTTATTGTTCTTTCTCTTTCACTAAATGATAGTGTTTTGCGACGGCCAAGTAATTTGGTTCTTCCAAGTTGTTCTAAAGCGTCTCTGATTTCTGGTTGGAAAATTACAATAAGGGCGAATGGTGCCCATTCGATGATGTAATCGATAATATATCCTATGGTTACTAGGTCAAGGAAATATGAGATTACTTTGATTACAAGAATAATTAAAATCCCTTTGAATAGTAATACCATTTTTACATTTTTTCTTAAACTTTTTAGGGCATAGTATAGTAAGGCCCATACTAATAATACATCTAATATTTTCCCAGCTAAATCTAATATTGAATCTACTGTCATTAACATACCTCCAATTTTGTGTTATTTCAATTATAACATATTTAGTTGTAGTTTTAAAATTATTTTATATATTTTTCGAAAGAAAAAGTAGCCCGTGTTTTGTTTGGCTACTATTTCCAAATGTCTTCGGTTGTTTCGTTTTTTGATACGGGTTCTTCTTTTGGTGTTTCTGTTACTTGTGGTTCTAAATTTGGTACATCGAAAATTGGTGCAGGTTCAATTGGCGTTTGGGTTGTTTCTAGTGTTTCGATGGTTGTATCTAAGGTTTCTGGCACCGGATTTTCTACTACTTTTGTTTCTTCTTTTATTTCTGTTGGCACTTCTACAGATGGTTCTAATGTTGAAATTGCTTCTACTACTGGTGCTTTTTCTGCAATGATGTCGGTTAATGGCGCATCTAGATTTTCTAGAACTGCGGGATTTATTGGTTCGGTGTTTGGTGTGGTACTGTTTGGCGTCATTTCGCTAAACATTTGAGTATCATTATTATTTTGAATTGTTTCAGCACTTATGGTATTATTTTCGATTGTATCGGTTGGAATTGTTGTCCAATCATCAATGCTTGGTACATCGTGTGTTTGTTCATGGCGTTCATCTTTTTGAATTTCGCCTGTCCAAGCGCTTGGTTCGTTTGTTTCGGTTACTAGTGCAACTTCTTCTACGTTTTTTGGTGTTTCTGTGTTGGTTTCTTTATTTTTCTTTTTGCTTTTTGAATCTAATTCTGTTCCTTCGGCAAGATATCCTATTAATGCCATTATAATTATAATAGCAATAACAATGACCCAAAAAACCCAATTTGTTAAAAATGTCATTTTACTCCTCCTTATTCTTAATTTTATATTAACATTTTATTTTTTGTTTTTCAAGAATTTTCTATATAGTCTGGACCTTTGAATGGTTCTTCTCTTAAAAGGTTATTATAATTTTGTTGTCTTAAAACTTCATAGACCATAACGGCAACGCAATTTGATAAGTTTAAGGCTCTAACTTTATCGGTCATTGGAATTCTAAGGCAGGTGTCTAAATGTGGTTTTAATATTTCGTTTGGAATTCCTGTACTTTCTCTACCGAAAATTAGGTAGATATTTTTTGTATTGTCAGAATAATCAAATGAGGTATGTGGTTTATGTCCATATCGTGTTAGGAAATAGTATTCCCCGGGATTTTGTGATTGGAAGTCTTCGAAATTTTCATATACTTTATAATCACATTCGTTTATATAATTGGCGCCGCACCTTTTGACAACTTTTTCATCTAAACTAAATCCTAGTGGTTTTATAAGATGAAGTTTGGTATCTGTGGCTGCACAGGTACGCATAATATTACCTGTGTTTTGTGGGATTTCTGGCGCATAAAGTACGACGTTAAGCATTTTCTATCACTCCATATTTTTTATATAAGTTTTTTATTTGGCTTTTTGATAAAGTTTGGGCGTTATTGATTACGTTTGTAACTTTTCCATTTTCAATTATATACATGGTTGCTTCGCTTTCTTTGTCTATTTGGTTTTTAGCGGTTTGTGAAGCGTTATTTTTTAATTCTTCTTTTAGGTTATTTATGTTTATTTGATCTTTATTCATATATAATATTTGGTTTTCTAATCCTTCTTTGGTGATTAGTGTTTTATATGTTTTTTCAAATTTCTTTATGTCTTGATTTTTTCCTGAAGAAACATACAATACGAGTTTAGGATTTTCAATTAAATAGTTGGGTAATTCTTCTTGGTTTACTTCTTTTACTACATCTAATATTATAGGATTATCATTATAATATACTTTTGACATTATATATAAATTTCTTGCGTAGAAAACTAGAAAAACGGTTACTACAACTATTAAAGCTAAAATTATATAATTTTTGGTTTCTATTTTTTTATTTTTGGTTTTCATATTATATGCCTCCATTCTTTATTTTATAAATCTAAATCACTATCTATTTCTTCTAGTTGGACGTCTGGTAACACTATGTTTTCTGATGCGCATATTGCGCTGAATCTTTCTCTAAAGGCTCTACATTCTTTTACTCTACTATCGGGATAAATTCTTTTACTGTTTCTAATTGCCATATAAACGTCTAGTACGCCGACTACTTCTCTATTTTCAAATAGGGCATTTGAGAAGGCTCCTGAAAGTACAGATAGGGCTACGTCGGGATACATGGCTGAAAGTCCGTATACTCGTTTGAATTCTGAAGTTGCGGATACAATGGCATTCATAAGTTCTTTTGTTATGAAACTATTTGGATGCATTTTGATTCCGGTACTTTTTTCGATTTTAGGAATTGTTCCTAGAAGTATTTGAACTGTGGCATCGTGATCTGGTTCGGCAACATCGATTCTATCGAAACGTCTTAGGAAGGCTCTATCTTTGATGATGTATGTTTCGTATTCGATTGTTGTTGTGGCTCCAATTGCTTTGATGTCTCCACGGTCTAATGCTGGTTTTAAAATGTTGGCTAGGTCCATTGGCCCATCAGCGGCTCCACCAATAAGGGTATGAACTTCGTCGATGAACAAGATTGTTTTTGGAGCTCTTTTTAGTTCGTTAACGATTAGGTTGGTTACTGATTCTTCTTTGCCGTTTACCATCATACTTCCTAACATTGATGATGAATTGATTTTTAGAATTTTATAACCTTGTAAGGCGTTTGGAACTTCGCCTTTTTGGATTTTATAGGCGATACCTTCAACGATAGCGGTTTTACCTATACCTGGTTTACCTATTAATAGAGCTGATTTATCGGGTGTTAGCAAAACTAGCATTGTTTTTTTTATTTCTTCTTCTCTGGCTATTGCGGGATTAGTTACATAAGTTTTGGCGGTTAAATCTTCACAATAATTGGTTATTATTGGATATTCATTTGGATCTAAATAGTTATTTTGCATTTTTCTACTCCTTTATATAATTTTTTTCTTTTAATTTTTCTAAGGTTTTACTGTATTTTTGATTTCCTACCATTCGGTCTATTTCTTTACCATTTTTAATGAAAACCATTGTTGGGGTTGCGGTAAAATAGAAGTTTGAAAGGAGGTCGGCTTCTTCGTCTTCGTTTAGTTTACTATGATCGATATATTTTATGTCTAATTTATATTTTTCGATTAGTTTATCTAAAACTACTTTATATGATTTACAGGCACTGCAGGTTTCGGCACCTATTAATAGAATGAAATCGTCTTTGTTTTTTATTTTATCTTCTAGCTGTGTGAATGAAATTTCATCGTATGTTTTTGGGCCTGTACATCCGGTTAGTGTGAATAGGGTTATTATTGATATTATTATGATTAGTGTTTTTTTCATTATCATCACCTTTTATTATTATATACTAATTTTCGTTAAAAAAAAAGATTTATAAGAAGTTATTTCTTATAAACTATTAATTGGTCGGGTTCTAGATATATGGTTTGGTTTTGATTTGCGAGTATGTTTGGTGTGGTATTTAGTGTATTTGCGACTTTATTTAGGGTATCGTTTTTTTCGGTTATATAGAATTGTATGCCTTTTTTGGGAATGATTATTTCTTCGTTTGGATAAATATATTCGTCTTCTTCTAATCCGTTTAATTTTGCGAGGGCTTCTGCTTTTATATTATGTTTTCTAGCTATTTCATAGATGGTGTCTCCTTTTTTTATTATATATTTATCAAATGGTGTATTGTTATTTGATGGTACTACTATGTTTGTGTTTGGGGTTAAAACGGCAGTTACATCTAGGCCATTTAGGGTCGCTAATACTTCTGGGGTTATTCCTAATGCGCGGGCTAAATTTTCTAAGGTATCTCCCATTTTAACGGTATAAATATTATACATTTTTGTCACCTCTAGATTATTATATGTATTTTGTTTGGTTTGGGAATAGAAAAAATAAACCTTTGTTGGTTTATTTTGTGGTTGTGAACATTCCTTTATAATATTTCCAAGCTAGTATTCTTAGAGCAGCTCTATCGACTACTTTTTCTTCTAGCTGGCCATCTTTGACAGCGTTTACTATTTTATCGATACTACCTGTGGAATCGGTTACTATTAATAAATCATTTCCGGCTTTTAGGGCTTTTACTAGGGCATCTTCATCTTTTATCGCAGCCATTGATAAATCATCGGTTATTGATATACCGCTGAAGCCTACTGTGTTTTTAAGTAAATTATGAACGCTGGCGGATAATGAGGCTGGTTCATTTGGATCAATGCTTTTGATTATGTTATGACTAACTAATACAGCTTCGGCTCCGGCTTTGGTTCCGGCTATAAATGGTGGGAGATCTTGGTCTCTTATTTCATCGAATGTTCGATTGTCTACGGCTTCTCCTTGATGGGTATCGGTATTATTTCCATAGCCAGGGAAATGTTTTAAGGTATAGGAAACGCCGGTTCCTTTACTGGCATTGATAACTGTTCTAGCGTATTCTGAGGTAATGTTGGTATTTTCTCCTATTGTTCTTTCATAGATGTAGGCGTTTGTATCGGTGGCGACATCGACTACGGGAGCTAGATTTAAATTGATGCCTAGGTTATTTAATATTTTACTTTTATCGATTGTGTCTTGTTTGATGGCGTCCATACCACCTGATTTATATAGTTGCTGGGGTGATTTAAATGGTGTTTCGACTAGCTTTCGATTGCTTGAAACTCTAATTACTTTTCCGCCTTCTTCATCAACGGCGATTAATAGTGGGACGTCTGACGCTTGTTGTAATGATCTGATTTTACTTTTTACTTGTGAGGTTGATTTATCTTTGAAGTCTCTTTCGTATAGGATATATCCGCTATATGGATTATCTTTTAATAATTCAGCGGCTCCGGTTGCTGGAGCACCTACTAATAGTACTTGACCGACTTTTTCTTTTAGGGTCATTTTGTCTAGTTTTTTAGCTGCTTGTTTATAGAAAATACTGAAGGCACTTTTATCTTCCATCATTGTTTGGATATCATCATCATTTATTTTAGCGCATTTTATAATTGATACTGTTTGATATTCGGTATCTTTATCTAAATCACCTGTATAGCTTATGGTTAGATTTTCACCGGATACGAAACTTTCATCGTTATCAAAATCATTAAATGTATAGATAATATCATCTTTGTCTTGAACTGTTAGGGTGTTTCCAGAAACTGATAAAACAGTGGCGGTTAGTTCGTTTGTCTCCAGTTCTGTTTTTTGTTCTTTTTTGTTTTTATTTGTAACTAGAAAAATTACTAGTACAATAACAAGTATGAGTCCTATAACTCCAATTATAGTTTTTTTATTCATAATTTCCTCCTTGCTTAATGATATGCGCTTAAGTCTGTTATATGAATTATGAATTGGTTTATTTTTTTGTTAATTAGATTTTATTTTTTTCTTAAGTTGTTTATAATGATTTTACGTTAATTGAGCAGACATTGCATGCCTTTTTTCGTATAAACAAAAATGGTTAGACAGTGCCGGGCTTTTTAACCACCAAATAGAATTGATGTATTTTTTTGAAATTTGTTTAATGGATTTTTGAAATTGATTGACATATTTTCAAAAAAAGGTATATTATATTTAGTAAAAGCGGTCCCACCGTTAATCGGAGGGGCTGCTTTTTTTGCAATATAAATATAATATTTTATTTCATCTATATTTTCTAATGTTAATAATGGAATAATATGGCTCCATGATAATTGGTGTGGCAGCGCTACACCTCTTGAAAAAGTTAAATAAAATTGGCGCATCCTCTTTAAATTAGAAACATCATATCCCTTTCCAAGTTCTTTTGTTAATCTTTCGGAATATTCTTTTATAAGTTTATTCCTATACTTAGCTCTTTCTTCCCCTCCTTGAGCCTCTATTAATAATTTTCCCACTTCATAATAGCTATAATCATTGAATAATATATTCATATACAATAATTTGACATACTAATTAAATTATTGTATATTATTGTTAGTAGAACTCGTACTGCTGTTCGTTTTGGACGTTTGTATAGGGCCTTTAATGGTATTATACTCAGCAGCAGAGTTCTTTTTTTTACGTTTAAACATAGTTTGAATTTCTAAATTATGTTTTTTATCGGAAACATAGTTTACTAAATAAAATGTATCTCCAATCTTTTTTCTAAAAGTTATTACTGGTTTATTTTGATTAGTAGTTCCTGATAGTTTTAAATTATCATATTCTGATATTATTTTGGGAATTAATTTAAAATCATCTTCACTTATAGGAACTTGTCCTTTTAAAATTTCTTTAGAACTAGAATGTTTATTAAGTATGTGTCTTACGGCATCAGTTTTCAACGATATATTATAATTTTCAACGTCAATACCTAATCGCGACATTATTTCATCAGAAATCAATTTACCAACTTTACCATAATATAATTTTTCATTACTAGGTGTATTTTTTGATTTCCTTACAAATTTTATTACGTCTTGTTCATTTTTTACAATTTTAACTTTCCCATGTTTATAATTTTTAATTTCTTTTTGGCTATAATTTACAATATTGTTTTCTCTAATTTTAAGCAATTAAATCACCTCTATATATAACATACGATTTTTTATGCCCAAATTCCTGCAAGAAATCAAAAAAAGTTGCAATTTTTTAAAATTTCTTTTAAAAAACAAAAAAACTATGATAAACATAGTCATTAAAAAAGTATATTTTCTATTTGTTTTAATTTGTTATTAAGTTCCTTAGATAAAATGTTCTCATTTAAATATTTGATTATTTTTTCTATTCTAATGGAATTATAAAATATATCTTGATTTTCAAACTTATAAATAGAATATTTATTATCTTCGAAATTTTCTTCTAAAATAATATCTTCATTTACAACAATATAGTTAATATGAGATTGATTTAATTTATTTAAAACATTATTTAAACTTGAAATAGGAAATCCTACTTTAAAAGTATTAGATAATCTTTTTAGTTTATAATTAAAAATGGTATTCATAATAAATGAATCATTATCAATTAATTCATAGAAACTTCCACATTTTAATAATATTAAATATTCTTTATAATCTATTTTGTATTTATAATATTTTTCTAACATAGTTACTCCTTTAAACATCTAAAAATTAAACTACCACAACACCCATAACTTAAATGTCCTTTATAACTAGCCAAAAACATATTATATTTTTTCTTACTAATTAGTTTATTTGCTTTAAGTAATTTTAAGTTTTTTATTCTTTTTTTAAACTTCTTTTTAGTATTGTTTCTTATTTTCATAATAATTTTATTATTTTTAATATAAAAATTAAAACCTAAAAAATCTATACTGTTTTTGATACTATCTATTTTGGTTTTCTTCATATTTAGTTTTAATTTATATTCATTTTCTAATTTGTTTTTAATTTCTTTTAAACAATATTTTAAATATTGTTTATCATGATGAATAATTATAAAATCATCCATATAATTAATTAAATATTTTATATGTAGTTTTTCTTTAATAAAGTGGTTTATTTCATATAAATAGATGAGTCCAAAAGCTTGTGATGTTTGATCGCCAATTGGTACACCTTTACCATATTCATATAAAGGTATTTCTTCGACTTCTTTTATTAATTTTTCTGAAGCATTAATTCTTTTTAAATAATTTATTCTTGTTTCTTTTAGATTTTTTATTTTTTCATTGATATAGGGTTTATTGGTTGAATCGATAATATTATTTATAATATTTAATGAATCTTGATCTTTTATTTTGGAAGAAACAATTTTCTTTAAAACTTCATGATCAATACTATAAAAATATTTACTGATATCTAATTTTAAAATATAAAAATTATCATTTTTACTTTTCATTTCATTTAAATATTTTTTTAATAATTTAATTCCATAATGTGTTCCTTTACCAATTCTAGTTGCGCACATGGATTCAGGATATTTATTTTCAAAAGTTTTTACTAAAATATATTCAGCTACTAAATGGTTAATAATTTTATCTTCTATTTCTTGGCTCATTACAATTCTACATTTAGGATCAGTAATCATAAATATATTATATTTATCTAAGATTATATTTTTATTTTTTAATCTATTTTTAATGTTGATTATGTGTTCGGACTTATATAATTCAAACTTTTCTACTTTATTTTTGTTTCTTACTTTACAGCACACTTTATTTGTCATATTAATAATATTACCTAAATCATAGGTTTCTTTATATAAATTATTTAATCTCTTCATATTTAAACCAACTTCTTACCATTTTATCTATTTCAAGTAAATGATTAGTATAATTAGTAAATTTCTTATTAGTGATTAAATCTTTTCTTAAAGCTTCTTCTAAATAAAAGTTAAGCATTTGAATATGAACTATTATTTCTTTTTTGTTTTCTTTTTCTTGAAATATATTTGATCTATAAGTCCATTCTAGTATTTTATAACATGAATCAATTATTTTACTTTTTAATACTTTATATTCTTTAGGAAAATTTTCAGTATTCTTTTCAATATAACGAATAGTTTTTCTAGCGCTTCTAGCAATTATTAAATCATCATGTATCTTATATTTTTCGCTTAATTTGTTTAGTTTTTGTTTTTTCCTTTCATTTGTTTCCATAACCAAAACCACCTACTTCTAATTTTTTAATAAAAAAACGCAGTAATGATAGAAAACGAAGATGTTCGTGTATAAGTACTACTAATCTAAATTTTCATTTACTGCATATATTTTGTAATTTATTTTTATAAACTACAAGGGATATCCTTGTTTTCAGGACTTTTTTATCAAACGTATCTGATAAACCAGTTATCTGAAAAATCTAGGAAGCCGACTACTGATTCACATTGCACGCTGCAGAACCGTCACCAATAACGTTGCATTCCTCA
>CANRSQ010000019.1 GCA_947642475.1 uncultured Mycoplasmatota bacterium | reverse complement strand
AAAAGGAGGTGAAATAACTATGGCTAAGAAATTTTATAAAGCTAGTAATGATAGTATGTTTAAAGCTGTTTTTTGTAATAAGAAAAACAAGGATTTATTGGAAAAACTAATAGAAGTCGCAATTGAAAGAAAAGTAAAAATTAAAAAGCCATTAATGCAGGAAATATTAAAACTAAATATTTTTGTAAAAAATAAAACTTTAGATGTTTTAACAGAAGCCGATGGAGAAAAAATAAATATTGAACTTAACATTGGTCATTATGATGGGCTTAATAATAGAAATGCCTCATATATATTTAGTAAATATAGCGAAGAAACAAAGACAAGTATGAATTATAAAAACATGGATAATTTTATTCAAATAAATTTAACAAGTGGCTTACCAAAGGAACATAAATCGGTTAGTATCTATAAACTTATAGATATAGAAACAAAAAAGGAATTCATCAAAAACCTTACAATATATGAGTTCAATCTAGATAAAATAAAGAAATCATGCTATAATGAGGGGGAAGAAAAGTATAAAATTTTAGCCGCCCTAATGTGTAACAAACAAGAATTAAATAAGTTGTGCAAGGGAGATAAAGTTTTAGAAAAACTTGAAAGTGAGGTTGTTCGAATGAATAGTGATGAAAAGTTCACATGGTTTTTAACAGAGGAAGAAGATGCCGAAAAAGTTCATAATACATTAATGCTTAACGCTAGGGAAGAAGGATATGAATCAGGTGTTGAACAAGGAATTGAACAAAATAGGTTAGAAATAGCAAAGAACATGCTAAAGGATAACATTGACATTGACACAATTATAAAATATACATCTTTATCAAAAGAAGAAATAGAGAATCTAACAAAATAGTTTTCTCTATTTTATTTTAGTTAGCTATTAGCAAAAAAAACAGAAAGCGAGGTTATTCGAATGAATAGTGATGAAAAGTTCACATGGTTTTTAACAGAGGAAGAAGATGCCGAAAAAGTTCATAATACATTAATGCTTAACGCTAGGGAAGAAGGCTATGAATCAGGTGTTGAACAAAATAAGTTAGGAATAGCCAAAAATATGCTTAAAGAAAATATTGATATTGAAATAATATCAAAAGTTACAGGTTTAACAAAAGAAGAAATCAAAGAGTTACAATAGGCTTTGATCTTTTTATTATAAAAACCCCAATTTTACAAAAAAACAATAAATATGTTAAACTATCTATCCTTTAGAAAGGGGAAAACTATATGACACTATATGAAGAATATAAAAATGGACTCAATTTAATCGTATATTGCCAAAAAGCCTACAAAAATATTGAAAAAGCTGTCAGATTAACAATGTTAGAATATGGGTATTACGACAAAAGAGATGAAAAAATCCTGTGGGATTATTTTATACGCATTGGTAACATTGAATTACTTGATAGAAATGAAGACGCCATAAATCTTATAAAAACAAGCTTTAATATGCATGGTAATTATATTGATGCAAGACAGCTCGCAATGATTCGTGATTATGAAAGTATGAGTATTAATGATTTCCTAAACACCTATAACCAAAAAGTAAAAAAAGTTATTGATAGAGATAAAAGTAGGGCAATAAAAATAATCAAAGGTCCAAAAGATAAATTCCTAGACTGCGCTACTGCAAAAGGACCAATAAAAAAAGATAATCAAGATTTTGCTTGTGCTATAACCTCGCCAATAAATGAAAACTGTAAATTATTAATAGTATGTGATGGAGTAGGAGGCAGTCATCAAGGGGATAAAGCCTCAGAAATCGTTACACAAGAATTCATAAACTGGTTTAATTCCTACAATTTTAATGATCTAAGCCAAATAGAAAATGAAATCAATAACATCATCGAAAAAGCCAGAAGCACAATAAAGCAAAAATATAATATGTCCGCTACAACCCTTACATTTGCTATTGCAACCGAACAAGAAACCATAATCGGAAATCTTGGAGATTCTAGAACTTATACAATATATAATAAGAAACTAAAACAAATAACAAAAGATAATTCTGAAGTCTGGGAAGAATATATAGAACATCCAAAATATTATCAGTATGAAAAAGATACCCTTAGATTTCTACCAAATAATAATATTTTAACCGACGCTATCGATTATTATCCTTCACAAAATCTTCAAATATATCATATTCAAAATAACGAATATGATGGAATTTTACTAACAAGTGATGGCATAACCGATATTATATCCGATGATACTATTGAAAAAATTATAGATGAAAACAAAAAAGAAGAAATTATAGACAAATTATTATATGAATCATGTTTTGGAAAACCAAGCTATCCAAAAGAAGACGAAGAAGAAATTTTATATCCGACTCTTCCCGGAAAAGATAATGCCTCAGCTGCAATATACATAAAACAAAGATAAATCGTTGACAATTACCATCTTATCAAGTAATATAAACCAAAGAAAGAAGGACTACAGAATGAATAAAATAATTTATGAACCCCGTTTGATAAAAAGCTTAATAATAACCGATACCTGTAAAGATTATTTAGACTGTAAAACCACACTCGGACTAAAAAAACCACTAAATGAAGATTTTGCTGCCACCATAACTTCACCACAAAACGAAAAAATAACATTACTAGCCGTTTGCGATGGTGTAGGCGGAGCTGAAAGCGGCGATTTAGCCTCAGAATATACAATTAAGCATTTAGTACATTGGTTTAATAACTATGAATTTGAACCAGAAAATAACCTAGATAAAGATTTTATTCGAGAAATAAAAAGAATAAATCATCATCTTAAAAGAAAATACAAAGAAGCCGAAACAACCATTTCAGCCGCTCTAATAGATGAAAAAGACACCCATATATTAAATATAGGTGATTCTAGAACCTACGCAATAAATGGTAATATCTTAACGCAAATTACTAAAGATGATTTAGAAGTATGGCATTTTCTTTATAGAAATGGAAAAGGCAAATACACCAAAGACGAATTAAGATTTATAATTTTCAATCATATACTAACCAAAGCCCTAGGTAGTGGATTCTTTCCAAGATTAAAAACAAATATAATTGAAAACGATTCCTATGATGGACTTTTACTACTAACTGGCGGTGTAACCGATATAGTTTCCGATAAAAGAATAAATGAATTACTAAAAGAAGAAGATTACGAAAATTTCTTAACAAACCTATTAAACGAAGCATGTTACTGTGAAAGTGAAACATATCAAGGAGATAGAAAACCAAAATGGCTTTTCAGACCAACAATCCCAGGGAAAGACAACGCCACAGGAGCCGTATACATAAAAAGAAGCTAATTAGATACTAGCTTCTTTTATTTTACCCAAATAATCCATAACATATAAATAGCACTCATCAAATAATTTATCAAGTTCCTCTTTAGTATGCATTTTATAACTAATATTTTCATTAATAACATTTCCGCATACCCAAGAATTAATCACATCAATAGCCTTATCCAAATCAGAACTATCATAATTAAAATGTTTTAATGATCTAATATTTTCTAAACTTTTGTTATTAAAATTAACCTTAGATCCCAATAAATTATTTTCAAATAAAACATGTCCATACTGATTATATTCACTTTGTTTCATAAAAAGCGTTTTTTCATCCTTATCCAAAATTACACCATTGCTAAGTAAAACACCACCATCAACAAAATGATCTTTAGCCGTATGCATGTTATAAAACTTATCAACTAATAAATGAACAAAATAACCAAAAACAATTGGATTATCAAGCTTATCACCATAATCCTTCAAAAATAAATCATAATTAATTCGTCCATTAACACGAAAATGACTTTTATTTTTATCAGTCACATTAGAAGGTGAAAAAATAAAACCATCAAGAACATCCGGTAAAACATTACCCAAAATAAAATCATTACCTAAATTAAACTTTTTATTAAATTTATTTGCCAGCGCAACATGAATAGGCCAAGATGGCATAAAATCAACTCCTTAAATACAACCTAAAAGAAGGAAAGAATCCTTCTATTCAACAGTCACAGATTTAGCCAAATTCTTCGGCTTATCAATATCGCATCCCCTTAACTTAGCAGTTTCATAACTAATTAACTGTAAAGGAATCGCACATACCATTGGACTTATAAAATCATTTAAAGTAGGCATAACAACTTTATAATCTACATCAAAATTATCATCAATCTGCTCAGTAGTAATTAAACTAATAACCGCCCCGCGGCTTTTTACTTCCTTAATATTACCAATAGTTTTATCCGCAATATTTTTATCAGTAACAATCGCAATCACATTAGTTCCATCCTCAATTAAAGAAATAGTACCATGTTTAAGTTCACCAGCCGCATAAGCACAGCTAACAATATAAGAAATTTCCTTTAGCTTTAAAGAACCCTCCATACTAAGAGCATAATCAATACCACGTCCAATATAAAAGCAATTGTCCTTATCATATAAAGATTTCGCAATATCCTTATAATCCTTATCAATCATTTCAGAAATAAAATTAGGAAGCTTTTCATAAGAATCAATAATTTCTAAAGCCTTACTTTCACTAATTAATTTTTTATTATAACCAATATTTAAAGCCATTAAACTTAATATCGTAATTTGCGCTAAATAAGCCTTAGTAGTCGCTACCGAAATTTCAGGACCAGCCTTAATATAAATAACCTTGTCAGCCTCTCTAGCTAAAGAAGAACCAACAACATTAACAATAGCCAAAGTATTAATACCCATATCATGAACTTTGCGAAGACAAGCCAGCGTATCAGCCGTTTCACCAGATTGAGAAATCAAAATCACTAAAGTTTTTTCATCCGCAAAAATCTTTTGATATCTGTATTCGCTAGCCACAAAAGCATTTACCGGGATATTGCCATACTTTTCAATTAAACATTTGCCAACTAAACCAGCATGATATGCACTTCCGCAACCAATAATATCGATTTTATCATATTTACTAAAGTCAGGCATATTTTCAGTTAAACTTTCAAGACCAAACTTCAAAAATGGAGCAGTAGTATTTTTAATAACCTCAGGCTGCTCATGAATTTCCTTAAGCATAAAATGCTCATACCCATTTTTTTCAGCAACCTCCAAATTACCCTCAAAAGTCAAAACCTCTTTATTAACGATATCTAAATTATCATTATACACATTAACACTTCTACCTATTTCCGCAATTTCATTATCATTTAAAATTATATATTTATTAGTATATTTTAAAATAGCCGGAACATCAGAAGCAATAAAACTTTCATCATCATTAACCCCAATAATTAAAGGACTATCTTTTCTAACCGCATAAATTTTATCCGGAATATCATCACAAATAATTCCTAAAGCATAAGAACCGATTAATAACTTTTTAAGTTCAACAATAACCTTCAAAACATCATTCTTTTCAGAATATAACTTATCAAGTAACCCAGCAATAACCTCACTGTCAGTCTCAGTTTTAAACTTATAACCACTCTTAACTAATAACTTTTTAAGAACTTCATAATTTTCAATAATTCCATTATGCACAATCGTGAATTTACCCATACGGTGAGGATGAGAATTAACCTCATTAGGTTTTCCATGTGTTGCCCATCTCGTGTGACCAATTCCAACATTAGAATGCATATTAGGATTTAACTTCTTCTCCAAATTAACAATTTTACCAGAAGCTTTAACAACCTCGATTCGGTTACAAGTTCTGTAAGCAATACCAGCCGAATCATAACCACGGTATTCTAAAGCCTTAAGACCATCTAATAAAACCGTAATCGCATTCCTGTTTCCCGTGTATCCTACGATACCACACATTTATAACAACTCCCTTCATAAGATGATATATTCCTTTGTGAATTTAAAAATATATCTAACGAGCCTTAAACCCGTAACAAGATCCGCCGAACATTTCGATACTTGTTATCCTCGTCAGTTTTAAAATAAAACTCAGGCGCTAAGTAAACATGCTGCCTACCACATATCTACTTTATTACATTATATAAAAATAAGCAAAAAAAATCAAACAAACCAATTTCCCAAATCTGCACAAAAAAACATGCAAAAAAAGGAATTTTGCAAATTCGCAACTTTTTTCATTTTTAACAAGGAATTGGCACCATAAAAACCGTATATTATATATGAGGTAAAAATAACACCTCACAAAATAAACACACCACAAATAAAACAAAGAAGGAGAAAAATATGGAAATACTAAAAACAAACAATCTAACCAAAATATACGGAAAAAACGAAAACAAAGTAATCGCTGTAAACAATATTAATCTAACCGTAAATAAAGGAGAATTTGTCGCAATCACCGGAAAAAGCGGAAGTGGAAAAAGTACCTTACTTCACATTTTAGGCGGAGTAGACGAGCCTACCAGCGGGGAAGTAATAATCGACGGCATAAACCTTCAAAAACTAAAAGACGATAAATTAACAACCTTTAGAAGAACAAATATTGGACTAATATATCAATTCTATAATCTAATACCAGTATTAAACGTTAAAGAAAATATAATTCTTCCAATATCATTAGAAGGTGTCAAAGTAGACGAAAATTACTTTGAAGAAATAATCAAAACCTTAGATCTTAAAAAAAGATTAAATCATTTACCAAACGAATTATCAGGAGGCCAGCAACAAAGAGTAGCCATCGGAAGAGCCATAATAAATCATCCAAAAATAATCTTAGCCGATGAACCAACCGGAAATCTAGATAGTAAAAATAGTAAAAAAATAATAAACATGCTTAAATACTATAATAAAACATATGGACAAACAATTATAATGATTACCCATGACGACGCCCTTGCAAAAATGGCTGATAGAGTTATAACCTTTAAAGACGGAACAATAATAAAGGATGAAAAAACATGCTAACCCTTAAATACCTTATAAAAAACAAAAAAAGGACAGTCATAACTATTTCTAGTATTACCTTAGTAACCATTTTATTTTTATGTATCGGTTTACTATTTTCCAGTATTAGAGATTATATGATAAAAGATGTAACCACCTCAGTAGGTGATTATCACGTCAGTATGAAAGTAGATAACATCGATAAAACAAATATAAAAAAACTAGAAACCAAAGAAAATATAACATACATAACCTATAACAATATAAAAAATACCTATACCTATACAAAACAAAAATGTAAAGAAACAAAATGTACAAATATAAACTATAACGAAAATTTACTTTCATTATACGGCGTAAGCCAAAAAGAAAACATCTTAGATATGTTCAAAAATTTAATAATTATAATTCTAACAATCTTAAGCTTAGGAATAGGGCTTATAATCTATAATGCCTTTTCCGTATCCGTAATCGAAAGAAAAAAACAATTTAGCATGTTAAAAAGCATCGGTATGACAAAAAGACAAATCAGAAATATGGTGTTTCTAGAAGGAATCATAACTCTAATATGCGGTTTATTTATAGGATTCTTAATTAGCGTTAATGCCATGTTTATTGTACTTAAAATAATAAATAATCTTTTATCAGAATTATTTACCAGAAATCTAATTCTTTCATTTTATCCATCATTCATTGTAATCCCATTCATATTTGTCATTATAATGGTATTAATATCAGCTTATATTCCAGCTAGAAAAGCATCAAAACAAAATATAATCGATAGTATTAGAAATAACGAAACATTCAAATATAAAAAAGAACCAAAATACATAAAAAAAATATCAATCACCAAAAGACTATCATACTATAATTATCAAAGATGTAAAAAGAAATATAGACCAATTGTTTTATGTATCTTCATAAGCGTCATTATATACACGACCTTTAGCCTGTATCTAAACTACGGAATAAAAAGCATTAATGATTTTTCAAATCTTCCCAAATATGATGCCGAAATAACCATCTTAAATAGTAATAATACCAAAGAAAAACTTTTAGAAAAATATGCCAAAAAAAATAAAACACAATATAATATATTTAATACATGCGCATTAAATACAAAAGTAAATCAAGAAAGCTATTTAAATAAACAATATAAAAACAACAACCTAATTGTCGCATCAGGAAAAGAAGAATATGTAATTAATAGAATAAAACAAACCGAGACAAAAAACGATAAAATGATAAAAATAGATAAGCCATACTTAAAAGATAAAGTAAAACTAACTATAAATAATGAAGAAAAAGAATTCAAAACAAAAAATATAATACCTAAAGGAATAGAAAATTATCTAACCAAAGAAAATATCGTTTTAATAACAAATAACATTACTAATTATTGCCCAAATTATAATACAACCTTAATTCTAAAAGGAGACATAAACCTAAAAGAAACTATAACAAAATTTTCAAAAGAAAATAATATTTACGATATCCAATATATTGACATAAAAAAAGCAAATCAAATTACAACCAATATAATAACCACTATAAAAATTATCCTTTATGGAATTACACTACTAGTACTACTGATAGGTATAAGTACCGTAATAAATACCATATGGACAAGCCTAAACCTAAGAAGTAAAGAATTTGCCTGCCTAAAAAGTGTCGGGCTTACAAGAAAGCAAATGAAAAATATGTTAATGATTGAAAGCCTATACATAGTTGTAAAAGGATTTTTAATTTCATTACCATTCATCTATCTAATAAATTACATTTTATATGAAAGTCTCAAAAAAGTTTTTGATATGAATATGTTAATACCTTATAAAGAAATAATAACCATCTTTATAACCTTATTATTAATTGTTTATATAACAATGTTAAAAGCCCATCAAAAATTTAATAACAACCAAATTATAACAATGATGACCAACGAAAATATTTAAAAAATGAGACAATTCTATTTATATTTTCGAAATATCGCCACAACGTAGCGACATTTCATCACCCAGACTCATTTAAAACATGTCATATTAATCAAATATTAAAATAAAAGAAAGGAGGAAATATGAATAAAATAAAAGAAGATATTTTTACAACAAATATTAAAACATTAATTGAAAATAACCTTGTTAATAACAAAACTAGAAATCTCCAAAAAGAAAATGATAAATTAATCACAAATTGGAATATAGGAAAAGAAATAATAAAAGCCCAAAATGAAGATAAAATTAAATATGGAAATAGCTTTATAAAAAAATTAAGTATAGAACTAACAAACCTTTATGGACCAGGATATAATTTTACTGATTTACAAAAAATGAAAAAATTTTATCTTCTTTTCCCAAAAGTGGGGACACTGTCCCCACTTTTCATAACATGGTCTCATATGACAAAAATAATTACAATAAAGGATGAAAGTAAAAGAAACTATTATATCAATTTAGTAAATAAAAATAATCTTTCGGTAAGACAGTTACAAAAAGAAATTAAAAATAAAGCATTTGAAAGGTTAGAAGACAAAACTAAAGAAAATATTGAGTTAATAGAAAAAGACGAAACAATAGATGTAATGGAGTTCATTAAAGATCCACTACTATTAGATTTACAAGAACTAAAGAATAAAGAATTAAATGAAAAAGCTTTAAAACAAGCAATTCTAAAACAAATAGAAAAATTTCTTTTAGAACTAGGTGTTGGTTTTTCTTTCGTTGGTAGCGAAAAGAAAATAAAAGTAGGAGATAATTATCATTATATAGATTTGCTATTTTTTAATATTGAACAAAACTGTTACATTGCAGTTGAACTAAAAATAGATAAACTAAAAAAAGAAGATATTGGCCAGTTACAATTTTATATCAATTATATAGATTTAGAAATAAAAAAACCGCACCACGGTCCAACCATCGGAATATTAATTTGCAAGAAAAATGATAAAAATATTCAAAAATATCTAAATCCTGATAACATCAAAATAACCACCTATAAACACATTCCTTGACATATTTTACTGTCTAAATATTTCTATTTTATTTTGCCTAGAATATAATTATGGTATAATACATATAAGGAAGTGGTTAGATGAGAGTAGTTATCAGTGCAGGCGGAACCGGAGGACACATATACCCCGCACTAGCAATCATAGATAAAATAAAAGCCCAAGAACCAGATAGTGAATTTCTATATATTGGAACCCACAATAGAATGGAAAAAGACATCGTTCCTAAAAAAGGCATTCCTTTTAAATCAATTGAAATGTATGGATTTAATAAAAAAAATCTATTTAAAAACTTTAAAACAATCAAATGCATTTTCAAAGGTTTTAAAGATTGCAAAAACATGATTAAAGAATTTAACCCCGATATCGTAATCGGAGTAGGAGGTTATGTTACCGTTCCAGTTATTGTCAGCGCTAAAAAGCTAGGGTATAAAACATTCATTCATGAACAAAATAGTATCCCTGGCAAAGCCAATCGATACCTTGCAAAATATTGCGATTTAATTGGCGTATCATTTAAATCATCAGAAGAATTTTTACCAAAAGAAAAAACCGTTTTAACCGGTAATCCTTGTAGCCAACAAGCAATAGATATGCCAGCTACAACCAAAACAGAATTAGGACTTTCTTCAAATAAAAAACTAGTTTTAATTACAATGGGCTCACTAGGCTCAAACACCGTAAACAAAATAATATTAAACTCACTAGATAAATTTAAAGACAAAAATTACGAAGTTTTATATGTTACAGGAAAATCAGTTTATGATACTTTCAAAGATGTAAAATTACCAAATAACGTAAAAGTACTTCCGTTTTATGAAAATCTTGTAAAAGTTATGAAAAGAGCTGATTTAATGATTACAAGAGCGGGAGCCTCAACATTAAGCGAACTTATAGCCTTAGAAGTTCCAAGTATTTTAATCCCATCACCTTATGTCGCAAACAATCATCAATATATTAATGCTTTAGATTTAATAAAAAATAACGCCGCATTAATGATAGAAGAAAAAGAACTCACACCAGATACATTAATAAATAAAATAGATGAAGTCATAGATGATCCAGTAAAACTAAAAACAATGAAAAACAACCTAAAAAAACTAAAAGTAGAAGATAGCGCTTTAGTTATTTATAATGAATTAAACAAATTAATTAAACAATAAACACTACACAATTTAAAAATTATTTGATACAATAACTATAGAATAAAAGGTGGTTATACATGGCCAAAAAACGAACTAAAAAAAGAAAACTAAAAGGAAAAAGTATACTTGCAGCTTTTGTTTTCATAATTATAATAGGCTTTATTTTAAGTTATATTTATACTTTAAAAATATCATCTATAACTGTAAAAGGAAATAGCCTCTACAGTGAATGGGAAATCATCAAACTAGCTGGACTAGATAATTACCCAAGCAGTATGCAAAACCTTGCTGGATTAATTGAAAACAGACTTGAAAAAGATCCATATATAAAAAAGGCAACTGTAAAAAAACACTTTATAACCGAAGTAAGTATAGAAGTAGAAGAAAATATTCCATTATTCTATTATGCACCAAATAAAAAAACAGTATTAGAAAACAAAAAAGAAACCGATGAAAACTTTCCGGTTCCTACATTAGTAAATTATGTACCAAATAAAATATATGATAAATTCATAGAAGAAATATCAAACATAGATTATAATATAGTCAAAAGAATGTCTGAAATAAAATACGACCCAAACGATGTAGATGATGAAAGATTTTTAATAACTATGAACGATGGCAACTACGTTTATATTACTTTAGAAAAGTTTAATAAAATAAATCATTATATTGAAATTATCAAAGAATTTAATAATAAAAAAGGTATCTTATATTTAGACTCTGGAGAATATTTCAAAGTTATAGAATAAGCAACTAATTAGTTGTTTTTTCTTTTAAAATAATACGAAAAATTACGTTTTTTTTGACATTTACTTTGCATTTTGCCAAAAATATAGTATAATTATTTTAATACTATAGGAGATGATAGGATGGAGCATGTATATTCAAGCATTGATATTGGCAGCGACACAATTAAATTAGTTGTTTGCGAATTATACAAAAATCATTTGAATTTATTAGCTGCAACATCTACACCTGCTAAAGGCATAAAAAAAGGTTTAATCACCGACCCAGAAAAAGCAAGAGAATCAATTCAATTAGCCTTTAAAGAAGTCGAAGAAATGCTCGGTGTAAAAGTTGATAAAGTTATCGCTTCAGTTCCTAGTTATTTAGCTGAGTATAAAATTATTAAAGGAGTTACAGAGATAGAAGGCGATATCATTTCTGGAAAAGATATTAATAAAGCCTATAAAGATGGTATTATTAATAATCTACAGCCAGACAAAGAATTTGTCGCTATCGTTCCAGTTGATTTCAAAATCAACGATAAAACAATTATGAAAGACCCAAAAGGTTTTCCTGGAACTACATTAATGGCTAGAGCAATGATGGTCACAGTTCCTAAAAAAAACGTATATTCAGTCGCAAGTATTTTAGAAAGTTTAGGTATAGAACTTGCTGATATCTCATTAGGTAGTATTGGTGATATTGGTAGCTTTAGAACTAAAGAAATAGAAAATAGTGCCGGAGCTATTATTAACATAGGTAGTGAAACCACCACAATAAATCTTTATAATAAAGGATTACCAGTTAATACACAAATTATTAACATGGGTGGAAAAGACATTGATAAAGATTTATCATATATGTATCGAATTGGCATGAAAGAAGCAAAAACAATAAAAGAAAAATTTGCTTTAGCTCACAAAAAAAATACCAATGCTAATGACACATATGAAGTTGTAAATTTAGATGGTAAAAAAATAAAAATAGGTGGGTTAGAAGCTTCCGAAGTAGTTATGTCAAGAATAGAAGAAATAATTTCTTTAGCAAAAAATGAAATTAACCACTTAACAAATAGGCCAATTCAGTATATAATAGTAACTGGTGGCGTTAGTAATGCACTTAATTTTGAATATACTTTAGCTAGCGTTTTAGGGAATAGTGCTAGTATAGGGAAAATTAAGTTAATTGGTGTTAGAAACAATAAATATAGTACAGCGTTAGGAAATATTATTTATTTTATCAGCACACTAAAATTAAAAGGACAAAATTATACAATGCTTAGTGAAGATGATATGGAAGTGTTATCATCATCTAGTAAGCATTTCTTAAACACTTCAAACGAAACAATGCTCGGTAAAGTATTTGGATACTTTTTCGGCGAATAGGAGGAAAAAATAATGTTTGGATTAGAAATGGATCAATTAGCGAAAATAAAAGTAATAGGAATCGGGGGAGGCGGATGTAACGCCGTTAACCGAATGATAGAATCAGGAGTACAAGCTGTCGACTTTATAGTTGCCAATACAGACTCACAAGTTTTAAATAATTCTCTTGCAGAAAATAAAATTCAAATAGGAGAAAAATTAACTAATGGACTAGGTGCCGGTGCCAATCCAGCAATTGGTAAAGAAGCTGCGTTAGAGTCAAAAGCTGAAATCGAAGAAGCAATTAAAGATGCCGATATGGTATTTATTACTTGCGGAATGGGTGGAGGAACTGGTACTGGAGCTGCTCCAGTCGTTGCTGATATCGCCCAAAGTTTAGGTGCTCTTACAGTTGGTATAGTTACAAAGCCATTCTCATTTGAAGGTAAAAAACGTATGGAACAAGCTTTAGCTGGAATTAAAGAATTAAAAGAACACGTTGATACTTTAATTATCGTTCCAAATGACCGTTTAAGAGAAATTATTGACAAATCAACCCCACTTTTAGATTCATTCAAAGAAGTTGACAATGTTCTAAGAAGAGGAGTTCAATCAATTTCAGACTTAATTGCCGTTGCTGGATTAATTAACTTAGACTTCGCTGACGTTAAAGCAGTAATGGAAAACCGTGGAGATGCATTAATTGGTATTGGTGCAGGTATTGGAGAAGATAGAGCAGTAGAAGCTGCAAATCAAGCAGTATTAAGCCCATTATTAGAAAGAAGTATTGATGGTGCTACAGATGCTATCATAAACGTAACTGGTGGACCTAACTTAACTTTATTCGAAGTAGAAGAAGCTGTAGAAGCAATTAGAAAATCAGCTAACACTGATATTAATACAATATTTGGTGCAGTTATTAATGAAAACTTTACTGACGAAATCATCGTAACTGTAATTGCTACAGGATTCGATGATGAAAAACATGAAGCTCCAGAACATGCGGCTTCAGATACAATTATTGAACCAATCAGCGATGATGATAGTGATGACGTTATTCCTGCATTCCTAAGAAGAAGAGGTATCTAAGAATAGACACAAGTCTATTCTTTTTATGTAAAAAACAATAAATTGCAAGAAATTGCAATTTTTTTCGTTTTCTTGCAGGAATTCGCTATAGTTTTACCGTATATTATATATAGAAGAATAAAAATGGGCAAAACCAAAAAGAAAGAAGGTTTTGTTTAATGAATTACTATAACAAAATAAAAGATACATTAATAAAAAATGAAATGTATAAAAAAGCAAAGGATTATTCCAAAAATAAAAATGATTTAAATAGTTATTACGAGGTAGGAAGATTGTTAATAGAAGCTCAAGGTGGGGAAGATAGAGCCAAGTATGGCAATAAAATTATAAAAGAATATTCTGAAAGGTTAACAAAGGAGCTTGGAAAAGGACATACAATCACTAGTTTAAAAAGGATGAGGCAATTTTATCTGATGATACAAAAAGGTGCGCCGCTTGCGCACCTATTGAGCTGGTCACATTATATTGAACTGTTACCAATGAAGGATATGAACGAAATTAAATATTATATAAACATAATAGAGAAACATTCTTTATCAAGAACAGAACTTAGGGAAAGAATAAAATCGCATGAATACAAAAGGATAGGTTATAAAGAGGAACTATCTGAACCTAAAGTAAATACATTAATCAAAGATCCTATTGTGATTAAAACTAAAAATATTTCTGAAAAAATAACTGAGTATGCCCTTCATAATTTGATATTAGAGAATATGGAATCATTTTTAAAAGAATTAGGGATAGCTTTTGCCTTTATAGGTCATGAAGTAAAAATTAAAATAGGTAGGAACAAGCATTCCATAGATTTTTTACTATATAATGTTAAATTTAATTGTTATGTAGTACTAGAACTTAAAGCAACACCATTTAAAGCAGAACACATTGGACAGATAAAGAAATATATTAATTATGTTGATGAAAATATTAAGGAGTCATTCAATGATAAAACAGTAGGAGTTATTATTTGTAAGGAAGTTAATGGGTATGTTTTAAAATATTGTACTGATTCAACCATTTTCGCCACCACATACAAAATAGAAAACTAGACATAAAATATTCTTATTTCGACATTTTTAGAAAATAAAATGGCTTAAACTATTAAATGGTGATAGTATGAAAAAATATCTTTTCCCCATAATATTTTCCTTAATACTAGGCTCATTAATGTCATACTTTCTAATTAGTAGCTATGATAAAGAAGGTAGTATAACCGTTTCAAGTCATGCTGAAACAATTTACTATATTCAAAGAGGAGTTTACTCAAATAAAGAAAATATGGAAAACAACATGAAAGATTTTACACATTATATATACAATGTAGAAGATAATATGTACTACACATATATAGGAATAACCAAAAACAAAAAAAACGCCGAAAAAATAAAAGACTATTACAAACAAAAAGGTTTTGATACATACATAAAAGAAAAAATTACAGATAATAAAAGTTTTTTAACAATATTAGGTCAATATGATGAACTACTATCAAAAACCAAAGAACCAGAAACCATAAATGTTATCTGTAATCAAGTACTTTCAAAATACGAGGAGTTGATAAAAAATGAATATTAAAATAAAAGAATTACCACTAAACGAAAGACCAAGAGAAAGATTAATCAATAAAGGAGTTAGTAGCTTATCCGACGAAGAACTACTATCAATAGTTTTAAAAACAGGAACAAAAAATGCTTCCGCAAAAGCATTAGCGTCCCAAATATTAAAAGAAATAGGCGATATCAAAAATCTAAAAGACATTACCTTTCATGAACTTACAAAAATAAAAGGAATAGGTGCCGCTAAAGCCTGCCTAATTTTAGCCATTCAAGAACTTCATAAAAGAATGAATAAAAAACTAGATAAAATAATTGATGTTAAAATAACTACCCCAGAAGTAGTATATGATTACTATAAAAACATTGTAAATAAACACCAAGAATACTTTTATTGTCTATACTTAGATTCCAATAAAAAAGTACTTAAAGAAAAACTATTATTCATTGGAACCGTAAATCAAAGTATGGTTCATCCAAGAGATATCTTCAAAGAAGCATATGCCGTCAACGCCGTTGCCTTTATATGTGTTCATAATCATCCAACCGATGATGTAAGGCCAAGTAAAGAAGACAAAATAGTAACCCAGAGACTAAAAGAAATAGGCGAGTTAATGGGTATAAAATTAGTAGATCATGTTATAATCGGTGAAAACAAATACTATAGTTTTTTAGAAAATGGAAAAATATAGTTGGTTTATTTAAAAAAATGTATTATAATTTTGAATAGGTGATAACATGTATAGAAAAAAAGAATTCGAAAAACGCTATTTATTAATAATAGTAATCGTATTAATTGCTATTTTACTAGTAGTTCTTTCAGTAGCGCTTAAAAAAGATCGTAACTTAAGCATCCCAGAAAAAATAGTTAAAGATAGCGGAACATTTATAGTTAATGTTATCTCATCACCAGTAAACTTTATTAAAGAAAAATTACGCGAAAATAAAGAAAAAAATGATGTTTATGATAAATATAAAGAATTAAAACAAAAAGAAGAAAAACTAGATAGTGTAGAAGCTGAAAACGACAACTTAAAATCAGAGGTAGATAAATTAAAAAAACAATTAGAATTAAATAATATTTTAAGTGATAAAACACTAACAAATGCTACCATCGTAAATAGAAACATTGACTATTGGTATGATGAAGTTACTATTGATAAGGGATCAAAAAGTGGCATTGAAAAAGATATGGCCGTTATTAATAACAATGGATTAGTTGGAAAAGTAACAACTGTCAGTAACTATTATAGTACAGTAAAATTACTCGCCAATGAAAACATGAGTGATAAAATAAGTGTAAAAATAAAAATAGGCGAAGAATATGCCTATGGTTTAATTTCAAAATATAATGCCAAAACAAACACTTACACAGTTGAAGGTATTAGTGAAAACCTAACCATTCCAAAAGGAGCTGATGTTGTAACAACTGGTATGGGAGATATTTTCCCAAGCGGATTATTAGTGGGGCATGTTACCAAAGTAACAACTGATAATTTTGATTTATCAAAAGTTGCCTTAGTAAAAAGTTCAGTGGATTTTAATGACTTAGATTATGTATCTGTTTTAAAAAGGAAAGATAAATAATGGTTATAGCTGTTTTAATAATATCATTTATTTTAGATAGTTTAATATCCAATTTTCTTCCATTAAACAGTCTATTCGCACCACTATTTACCGTAGTTTCACTAATAATAATATATCCATATTTTACAAACCATAACCATAAAGGGAATTATTTACTAACATGTTTTATAACCGGTGTATTTTATGATTTAATATATACAAATACCATAATAATTCATGGATTCTTATTTCTTGTAATTGGCTTTATTATCATGAAATTAAATTTAATATTATCAAATAATTATGTTAATGTCGCTATAATGGCAATAATCATTATAATAATTTACCGCATAATTGCTTATGGTCTATTATTAATTACAGATAATTTGTCATTTAATATTTTAGTGTTATTAAAGAGTATTTATAGCTCTTTAATAGCAAATATAATATATGTTGTTTTAGCATTCATAATCACTGATAAAATAGCCACAAAACTAAAAATCCATAGAGCCAATTAATT
>CANRSQ010000018.1 GCA_947642475.1 uncultured Mycoplasmatota bacterium | reverse complement strand
GCCAACATATAAAATGTTGGTTTTTGTTATTAGTTTATTGTTAAAAGCATATATTAATATAGGTGATGATATGGACACAAAAGAAAAGTTTAAAGATTTCGTTAGGCAAAATCCGATTTTATTAAAACATGTGAAAGATGGTAGTATGACTTGGCAGAAATTTTATGAAATTTATGACATGTATGGCGAAGATGAAAATGCTTGGAAAGATTATTTGACTGTAGGAGCGACTGCTGCAGCTACGACGGCGGCTACTAGTTCATTTGATCTTATGGGTTTTTTAAAAAATCTTGATTTAGATAGTATACAAAACAGCGTTAATAGTATGCAAAGGGTGTTAGGTTTACTTCAGGATATGTCTTCTAACAAAACAAATACCGAAACGCCTAGAAAGCCTAGACCTCTTTATAAACATTTTGAGGATTAATGACGTTAGATTTACAATATAAAATTAAAGAGAATGAATATTATTTGAGGCATCTAAGACAAAATTCTAATTGGTACAAGTTATTAAATAGAAATCCTATTAATTTTAAGTTTTTTGAGGAAGAGGTTAGGGAAGTTTATAAATTAACTAAGGCTGATAAAATTTCTAGGACTTTGGATACTATTGAAATGCTTGAAAAAGTACTATCAACTTTAAGATAAATGTGTTAAAATATTTTTGGTGATATAAATTGAGAGTTATAAGTGGTAAATATAAAGGGAAAAAATTAAAAGGTTTTGATATTGATGGAACTAGGCCAACAATGGATAGAGTAAAGGAATCGTTATTTGGTATGATTCAAAATGAAATTTCTGAGAGTATATGCTTAGATTTATTTGCGGGCAGTGGGGCTCTTGGAATTGAGGCTTTAAGTATGGGGGCTAAAGCTTGTTATTTTACTGATCATAATGATGTTGCTATTAAAGTATTAAAGGAAAATACTTCTGATATGGATGGTGCTTATATTATTAAGACTGATTATAAAAAATATCTTAAGGAAACTAAAAATAAATTTGATATTATTTTTTTGGATCCACCTTATAAGAATAATTTATTAAATAAATCTTTAAAATATATTGAAGAGTATAATCTTTTAAATGATGATGGCATTGTGGTTTGTGAATATGAATTTGAAAAGCCGATAACTAGTTTAACTTTAATAAAAGAAAAAAAATATGGAAATAAATTTGTTCAAATTTTTAAGAAATAGATGAAATTGCACAAAAAAATGCAATTTTTTTTAATTTCTTGCAGGAATTCGTTATAGTTTTACCGTACATTATATATGAAGGCTAATTTTTATCCTTCAAAAAATAGGAGTTTCAAGAGTAAAAGAATAAAGGAGGTAATAATAAAGGAGGAATATATATGGATAAAGAACAAGTCCAAAAGAAAATAAAAGAATTAGAAAAAGAGGAAAAAGTACTCGCAGGAACTAATGATTGTATATTTAAATCATTATTTACAAGTGAAGAATGTAAACCAGTACTCGCACATGTAATTGGAGAAGTAATGAATTTAACAAAGGAGTATGTGCTTTCAAAACTAAGTTTTAAGCCAACAGAAATAGCCAAAGAAAGATATTATGAACATGGGAAAATAACAGATTTATTAGTGGAAGTAAGTGATAAAGTAATAAATCTAGAAATGAATAAAGAAACCCAAGATGAATTAAGGCAAAAAGGAAGATTAATAAAAAATACTAAATATCATTATGCCATAGCTGGAAGAAGTATCCTTATGGCAGAAAAGTTTGAAGATGCCAAAGAAATAGTTCAAATAAACTTTGATTGTATAAATAGGTTTGATGATAGATTAGTAATAGCTTTTAAATTAATGGATGAAGAAGGAAAGTTTTGTTTAGATGAAAAATTTACAAATTATCATATAAATATGGAAAAAGTAAAAGAAATAGACTATAATAATAATGAACTTACTAAATTTGAAAAGATATTATTAATATTACAAGAAGAATCTAAAGAAAAGTTAAGAGAGATTTCAAAGGGCGAGGAGGAGCTAGAAAAAATGGTTAAAAAGTTAGAAGAGATGTCATATGATCCAGAAGTAATAGGTCTATATGATAAAGAGAGAATGGATAAGTTTGTTCATGATGTAGACATGCATTATGCGAGAGAGGAAGGCATTGAAGAGGGGATTGAACAAAATAAATTAGAAATAGCTAAAAATATGCTTAAAGAAAATACAGATATCGAATTTATATCAAAAGTCACTGGTTTAACAAAGGAAGAAATAGAAGAAATAAAATAGGTTTTCTATTTCTTTTTAGTTAGCAAATAATAAACAAAGGAGGAGCTAGAAAGAATGGTTAAAAAGTTAGAAGAAATGTCATATGATCCAGAAGTAATAGGTCTATATGATAAAGAGAGAATGGATAAGTTTGTTCATGATGTAGACATGCATTATGCGAGAGAGGAAGGCATTGAAGAGGGGATTGAACAAAATAAATTAGAAATAGCTAAAAATATGCTTGATAAAAATATGGGTATTGAAATAATATCTGAGATTACCGGTTTAACAAAGGAAGAAATAGAAGAACTAAGATAGTTTTTCTATTTTTTGTTTAAATTTATTTATTTTGTACAAAAAAATACATACTTTTGGTTAATTTTTAAAAGAAATTTCAAAAAAATGCAACTTTTTTCAATTTCTTGCAGGAATTTGGCATAGAAAAATCGTATGTTATATATGAGGAGGTAAAATATGCTTAAAAAATATCCGTTTATACGGCAAGAATATTTAAAAGATTGCGGTGCTGCATGTTTGTTTATGATTATTAAATATTATAAGGGATATGTAAGTATGTATAAATTAAATGAAATGCTTAAGACGACTAGAAAAGGTGTAACTGCTTACCACATGGTTAAAACTTTAAAGGAAGTAGGATTTAATGCTTATGGTGTGAGGGAAAGTAAACTTAGGCCAACTAAAGTGCCTTTTATATCAAATTTAATAATTGGAAACTCCTATAAACACTTTGTGGTTGTGTATGAGGTTACTGATTCTTATGTTTTGGCTGCGGATCCTGCAAGTGGGATTAAAAAGATTGGCCATGATGAGTTTTATAAAATGTGGACAGGCGTTAATATAATGATGTATCCTGAGAAAAGTATTGTTAAGATGCAAAATAATTGGGATTTTAAGTTATTAAAAGATATGTTTTCTTTTGATAAGAAAATATTATGTTTAATTGCTTTTTTATCATTTGTTATGACTATTTCTGGGATTATTGGTTCATTTTTCTTTCAGGTTGTGATAGAAAATATTGATAATGAAAATAATTTGAAGTATATATTTTTGATATTTATTATATTAGCTTTAATAAAAGTTTTGAGTGATTTTTATAGGAATAAATGTTTAGTTAGTCTTACTAATAATATTGGTGCGGGTATAACTAAAAAAACTTTTAAGCATATTATTAGACTTCCTTATCTTTACTATCATAATCATACGACTGGAGAGGTAACTAGTAAAATTAATGATTTGAATCAAATCAGTTTTACTTTTAATAAAGTTTTAGTGACACTTTTTATTGATTTACCTTTAACTTTATTTTCTGGAATTTTATTATTTTGTATTAATAAACTACTATTTTCTATTATTTTAATTTTAGTTTTATTTTATATTTTGATCATTTTATTTACGCATAAAAAAATTAATGCTTCAATAGAAAACACGTTAAGAAATAAAGCTGAAATTAATTCATATATGGTAGAGTCGGTAGGGGCTTTTGAAACTATCAAGGGTATTGGATGTGAAAATAATATTATTTCAAAATTAAATAAAAAATATGATTTATTTTTAAAGGATTGTATTAATTTGGATAGTTTAATTAATAAGCAAACGTTATTTAAAAATATTGTGAGTAATTTTGGTGTGTTTATAGTTATGTTAATTGGAATAATTATGATTAAAGAAGGAAAAATTTCAGTTTATATGTTTATTACTTATAATATTTTAATGTCTTTATTTTTAGAACCAATTAGAAATATGGTGGATTTAGATTTTGAAATTAAAGAAACTATTAATACTATAAAAAGAGTATTTGGTTTATTTGAAAGTGTTCAGGATAAAAATAGGGAGTGCGTTCAAAATATTAAACTATCTAATGTTTCATTTTCTTTTGATGATGTAAATTATGTTTTGAAAAATATTAATTTGAAAATAAATAAGGGTGAAAAGATATTAATTAGCGGGGAAAGTGGAAGCGGTAAAAGTACACTTTTGAAGTTGATTAAAGGTTATTATTCAGATTATGATGGACAAGCTTTTATAAATAATAAGCCTATTAGGAATGTGAATGATAGTATTGTTTATATTTCGCAAAAGGAAAAACTTTTTACGGGCAGTATTTATGAAAATATGACTTTGGGTGGTAGTAAAGATTTTGATCATATTAAGCAAATTTGTTTAACGGATGAATTTGTTAGTAAATATGATTTGGGTTATCATACTTTACTTGAGGAAGATGGATTTAATTTATCTGGAGGTCAAAGGCAGCGTATTGCTTTGGCTAGAGGTCTTCAAAATTTTAGTACTTTAATCATTGATGAAGGTTTTAGTGGTTTAGATACTAATCTTGAGCGGAAAATAATTAAAAACTTATTTAGTTACTATTGTGATAAAACTATAATTGTTATTTCACATAGACTAAATAATTTAGATTTATTTGATCGTTTTATAAAACTTGAGGATGGAATGATAACTTTGGATGAAACTAAAGCAAAGGAGGAAATTGTTTATTAAAATTTATTTTATATTTTAGAAGGGAAGTTTTATATGCAGATGAGTAAGGAAGAATTGTTAGGGGTGACTGGTGGTGGCATTAGTATAAGTACTGCTTTGGGCATAGGAGCACTAATTACTTTTATAATTGGAGTAGTGGATGGATATTTACGTCCACAAAAGTGTTCTTAATGAAAATGACTGAACATGAACTTTTAGAGGTAACTGGTGGTGCGGTAACTGCTACTTTGATAAATTCGATTGCTAGAGGTATTACAACAATTGTGGATTTAGGTAGAAGTTTAGGAAGCTCTATTAGAAGAATTGTTAGTAACAAAATATGCCCAATTGATTAAACAAGATTTTCTTGTTTTTTCTTTTGTGTGAAAGTATGTGAAATTGGCTAAAATACTAGAAAAATAGGGTATATGGTACTATAATATATTCATACTTCTTGATTGATGACTATTTCAATTTTAAGGGGTTTTGGAAAGAAGGGAGTCGTGTAATATGGCTAAAGAAATTGAAGAAGTGTCATGTGACTCTGAAATCATTATTCCAGATGATTTAGTAAAACAAAAAGCAATAGATGATTTGAATGATTATATGGACACGGTGGAAGCAAAGAATGCTGGTATAAGAAAAGGAACTAAAGAAGAAAAAATTCAAGTTGCTAAAGATATGTTTAGAAAAGGTGTAGGTATTGATGAAATCGTAGAATATACTGGTTTAAGTGATGCTGAACTTGAAAAGGTTGAAAAGGAGGTACTAGGAATTGTTTTCTAGTGCTTCTTTATTTTAAAAATATTGTTTTGCCCTTGAAAAATAAATAAAAGGGTGTTATAATTATTTGTAGTGCAGAAGGGAGGGATTTTTATGACAAAAGTTGTAGTACGTAATGGCAATGTTGAAGGTGCATTAAGAAACTTAAAAATGGATAAAGATGGTTCCCGTGCAAAACTTAAAGAAAGAGAACAAGGTTATTTAAAACCTGGCGTTAAAAGAAGAAAAGCAAAAGAACAAGGCATTAAAAATACTCATAAGAGAGAAAGAATGTCTAGAAGAAACGACAGATAGGCAGCATTATAGCTGCTTTTTTGAGAGGATGATATTATGAGAAATCAAATTTTAGAAGATTTAAAAACTGCTATGAAAAATCAGGATAAGGAAACTTTAGCGGTTATTAGAATGGTTAAAGGCGCTATTCAAATGGAAGAACTTAACACTAAAAAAGAACTTTCTGACGAAGAGGTTATCGGAATTATTGCTAAACAAATTAAAACTAGAAAAGAATCTATTAGTGAATTTGAAAAAGGCGGAAGAGATGATTTAATTAGTAAAACTAATGATGAAATTAAAATACTTGAAAAGTATTTACCTGAACAATTAAGTGAAGAAGAAGTTATGGCTATTCTCGATGAGGCTTTTAATGAAGTCAAACCTGAAAGTATGAAAGATATGGGGAAACTTATGGGATATTTAAATCCTAAATTAAAAGGTAGATGCGATATGGGCAGTGTTAGTAAAATTATTAGAGAAAAGTTAAGTTAAACTGTTTATGTAAAATTTGGTGGGAATATGTATGTTCCTGCTTTTTTTCTTGCGAGTTTATTTTAAGAATGTTATAATTGAAATGATAGGTGAAGGATATGAAAAATAAAGTAAAAAGGAATGAGATTATTATTGTAATATGTTTTATTGCTTTTATAATTGGTTTGGGATTTGTGTCTTATAATTATATAATCGCAAAAACAAATTATGCCTTTGAAAGTATTAATCTTGAAATAAATGGTAATAAGGAACCTGAATATATTGCTAAGGAAGAAAAAGAGGAAGAAAGTTCTAATGAACCGGTTGATGAGGGTATGGGGCAGAACGAGGTAGTGGAAGAACAGCCTAAAAAAGAAGTTTATAAAGATACGTATATTGGTACTTTAGAGATTCCTAAAATTGGTTTAACAAAGGGATTTGTCGATATGAATTCTAATAGAAATAATGTTGATTATAATATGCAGATAATTAAACCATCTGATTATCCAAATGTAGATAAAGGCAATTTTATTATTGCTTCACATTCGGGGACTAGTAATATTAGTTATTTTAAAAATCTTTATAAATTAACTGTTTCAGATGAGGTTACCATTTATTATAATAATGTTAAATATGTATATAAAATTGTAAAGATATATAATCATCCTAAAAATGGAACGGTGGCTATATATCGTGATGAAAATAAAACAACTATTACTTTGATTACTTGTACAAAGAATGATGAAAATAATCAAACAGTGTATATAGGTGAGCTAGTTAGCAAAAATAATTATTAGGAGGGATAAAATGGAAAATATATCAATTTGGAAAATGCTTGAAACTGTAGCTAATTTAGTTTTATCATCTCCTTTTTTTATCATTACGTTAATTGTGGGCTTAATATTATTATTTTTTATGATTTTTTCAATTGTTAAAAATCAAAGGATTAGTAAGGGATTATCTATTATAGTATGGATATTTTTACTTTTATTTATAGTGTTTAGGTATAATGATTATTTATATAGTTTGTGTGATAATTTAGTAAATAATATTTTTGTTCAAATATTTTTCCCTAATTTGGCGACTTATATTATTATGCTTATAAGTACAGTTATTATTATGATTTATACGATTATGAAAAAATCTTCACCAAGATATCTTAAGGTGATGAATGTATTATTTCCATTTGTAATTATCTTTTTATTTATTTTAACTTTGGATAAGATTGTAAATTTGAATATTAATATTTATGAACAGCTTACGGTATTTTCTGATAAAAACTTACTTGTTTTAATTGAACTTAGTATGCTTATTTTTGTTGTATGGATTTTGTTATTAATTTGTATTAAAATAGTTAGGAAGTTGATTCAAAAAAGTAGCAATAAGGTAATCAATGATTTTACCAATAATGATCAAAAGGATGTAGAAAGTTTGGAATTGTAAAAAAGTAAGAAGTAATCTTGCTTTTTTGGTCAAGTACATGTTATTATGAATATAGTAGGAGATAGGATATGAAAAAAATTAGTTTAGAAATTATAGGTTTATGTATAGGAATACTTTGTTTATTCAGTTTTAGTAGTACAAAATATGATGTTCAGAATATTGTTTATACAGAAGAAAATGGTGTTGATTTAGTAGGGGAAAAAGTAGATGTAAAAGGTATTGATAAGGGTAGTTTTCATATATTAAATGTTAGTGGTGAAAAAGTAAGATTATTTGCAGATTTTAGTATTGCGGATGGTTATTATTATAATTCTAGTAGTGATGGAGATGCCCTTGTGTCTTTTGAAGATTCGATGCTATATCAAGGACTTCAAGATGGTACTAGTTCTTGGAAAAGTGATATAGAAAATGTAGGCGGTAGAACTAATATTTATTTAGTTGATGCACCAACACTTAAAGAATTAATAAAGGCTGGTAAGTTAAGGCAGATTCAGAATCTTAATTCTTATAGCATAACGGAAGAAACGCCAAATTGGATTTTATATACTGATAATTATTTGCTTATAGATGAAAAAGGTAATTATGATGTGGGGTTTGTTTATAATAGGGGTGTTAATGTTTTTGGACCTGCCTATGTAGTATCTATGACTTATGGTGGTAGTATTCGTCCAGTGTTAGAAACCTCAATATATAATTTGTCTTCTGAAGATGCAGATGTTCAAGCATATTTTGATAGTATAAAACCTAAGGATACAGAACAAAATGTCTCTAATGATAACACTGATAAAGTACAAACTGTAAAGGTTCCAGCAACTGGTTTAAATGCTCCTTTGATATTTACTTTTGTTGGAATTGGTATTTTAATTATTGCAGGAATAGTAATTTATATAATTGTAAAAGACAAAAGAAGCAAGAAATAGTCTTGCTTTTTGCGTTAAAATTTTATAAATATGTTAAAATAAAGTAGAAGGTAAATATTAGGTGAGTGTATGAAGGGAATTTTTAAAAATAAGATTTTAATTGCTTTAATTTTATTATCTATAATAAAGATTATTTTGTGTGCTTTTTTACCAATGTTTTATGTGGAAAATTTTCCGTATGATGATGCCTTAATGATTAAACAGGCTAATTTATTATATAATGGTGAATATTTAGGCGATTATAATACTTTTACTTTAGTTAAGGGGTTCTTTTTTCCTTTATTGATTGCTTTTTTTCATTTTCTACACATTCCTATTGGGGTTGGTCTTTCTACATTATATGTTTTAGCTTGTGCATTTTTTTGTTATATAATAAAAGATGTATTTAAAGATAAAAAATGGATTTATGTTTTATATATATTGTTATTATTTAATCCTATAAGTTTTGCTTCTGAAACTTTTGAAAGACTTTATAGAAATTCTATTGGTCCGACTCAAATATTATTGTTATTTGGATTTTTATACGGCGTTTATAAAAATAAAAGTGTAAAAAGTTTGGTGTTAAATTTATTAGGCGTAGGTTTTGTTTTGGTTAGTTTTATTTTAACTAGAGAAGATTTTATTTGGGTTATGCCGGCGGTATTTATTATTTTTATTGTATTTATTTTTAAAAACAGAAATTTAAAATGTTTATATTTATTAATTCCTATTTTTATTGTTATAGGATCTCTTACTATTACTAGCTTTATTAATAAAAATTATTATGGCATAAAGGTAAATAATGAACTTAATGAGTCTAATTTTAAAAAGGCTTATTTGGAAATTTTGAAAATAAAACCTGATAAATATATTCCAAGAGTATCAATTCCTAAATCATCGATTGATAAAGCTTTGGAAGCAAGTCCAACTTTTAGTATTTTAAAGGATGATATTAATGAACTTTACGCTGTAGGTGGAGAAAATTATAAGGATGAAATTGCTGATGGTTATTTATTTTGGTTACTTAGAATTACGGTTTCAGGACATGGATATTATGATGATGCTTTGAAAGCTGAAGAGTTTTGGGGGAAAGTTTATAATGAACTTAAGACAAGTGATTTAGAAACTAGATGGGTAATTTCAAGTATATTTGTATCGCCAGTTACTAAACAAAATATTACTGATTTTGGTTTAGAACTTCCAAAAATGTTTGGGTATATTTTAAGTTATGATGATGTTAAAACTTTTTCTCATGATGATTTGGAAACTTCAAAGAATTCGGTGATTTATAATCATAATCCGCGAAGTAAAAATTATGGCTTTTATAAAGATTATAAAGCAGTTATTATGCTCGATGTGAATGGGACTGCTGATATTAACAAGGTTTCTTATAAGGGTGTTTCTGGTGTATTTAATATCATTACTTTAGGGTATAAATGGATTTCAATTGTTATAAATATTTTGGGTATATTTTGTTTTATTATTTTGTTAGTTCAAAAAAAATATAAAAAATTATTAATGCCGATTATAATATTATTTAGTTTTTTAGCGATAGTATGCGGGGTAACTTATACACATGTAAGTGCGTTTGAAGCGATGAGGTATTTTTATTTAGGACCGGCTTATATTTTATTAATTACTTTTAGTTTGATAAGTATTGGATTATTAGTAGAAAGTTATAGAAATGATAAAATTAAGTTAGACAATTAGGCTTTGATTGTGTTATGATTAGGAAGTAGGAGAATGTGATATGAAAAAAATTAATTTAGTAATTTTAAGTTTATGTTTAGGAATTATCAGTTTATTTGGTAATATAAATATCGTTTATGCAGAAAATGATATTGATTTAGTGGGGGAAGAAGTAAGTGTTAGAGGTATTGATGAGGGAACATTTCAAGTTTTAAGTATTGATGGTGAAAAAACAAGATTATTTGCACATTTTAATTTGAAAAAATGTGGATATAGTTATAATTCTACTAGCGATGGGAATGTACCTGTGGAATTTAAAAATTCTATGTTATATCAAGGCCTTCAAGATAACACAAGTACATGGAAAAGTGATATTGAAAACAATGATGGGAAAACTAATATATATTTAGTTGATGCCCCAACTCTTGATGAAGTTTTGTCGATTGGGAATTTTGTGAAAATTGCTTCTGAGAAGGGGGCGTTTGCAACTTTTGAGTATAAAGCGACTGATCTTATTCCTGACTGGCTTTATGACTATGGTTTTATTACTAAAACAATTAATGGAAATGGGGTATATTATTTGTATACTGTGCTTGATTCGTATAGTACTGAAACAAAGTTTTATATTGCTTTGGCAGACAATCCAAAAAACAACGCATATGGCAGTTGTCTTCGCCCAGTGTTAGAAACATCAATATATAATTTATCATCAGATAATGAAGAAATTCAAAGTTATTTAAATAGCGTAAGAGCAGAGATGGATGCGAAAGATAATCAAAGTAATGATAACGCTTCAAACGATGATAAAGCACAGGTTGTAAAGGTTCCATCAACTGGTATTGATGCACCAATAGTATTTACTGGTGTTGGACTTGCTGTTTTAGTTATTGCTGGAATAATAATTTGGGTAATTGTTAAAGATAAAAGGGCAAAGAAATAGTCTTGCCTTTTTCTGTTTTAAAGTATGGAAAATATGTTAAAATAGAAGTATATCTTAATGATAGAAATGGAATGATAAGAATGAAGTATGATGATATTGCAGTTTTAATTCCAACTTTAAATCCTAAGGAAAGATTTACTGAGGTTATCAACAAACTTGTTAATAATGGATTTAATAATATTATTATTGTCGATGATGGTAGTAGTAATAAAGCGGTCATTAATAAAATAAATGGTATTAAAATATTAACTCATGATGTTAATATGGGGAAAGGTGCGGCTTTAAAAACAGGTTTTAATTATATAAGTAATTTGAATGTTAAAGGTGTTATTACTTTGGATGATGATTTGCAACAGGATATCGAAAATATTAAAAAAATATGTGATTTATTTTTAGATAATCAAGGTGTTTATTTTGGTGTTCGTTTATTTGAAGGTGCGCCTTTTAGTAGAAAGTTTTCTAATAAAGTAACATCTTTTATGTTTAAGAAACTTTATAAGGAAAAAATTATTGATACGCAGACTGGATTACGTATTTTTCCGAAGGATATTTTAAAAGATCTTATTATTGTAAGAGGTAATGGCTTTGAATATGAAATGAATGTTTTAAAGTATTTGGTTTTAAGTGGTATAAAAATAAATCAAGTATTTATAAAAACGATATATTTTAATGAGAAGAATGCTTCGCATTATAAGGTTTTATCTGATTCATTTTTGATTTATAAGGAATTATTTAGGAGGAATTATCATGATTAGTTGTTTATTGATGTTATTTTTGATTTTATGTGGCGGGGTATCTATTTCATTAATATCTGGTAAAAAGATAGGTCAGTCTATTTTACTTTATTTATTATTGATAATATTTTTGTTATATATATTTGGCATTTTTATTCCTTTAAATATTGGTGTTTATATAATAATTATTTTAACGATAATTAGTTTGTTTTTTGGTATTAAGAAAAATAAAAACATAAAAGATATTTTTAAAAGTCCTGTTTTATATTTATTTTTGATTATGTTTATATTTTTATTTGGTTTAAATAGTATGAAGGGGCTTATGATGATTGATGAATATACTCATTGGGGAGATGTTGTATATGCGATGTTTCAAAACAATGTGTTTTCTGTTAATGGGATTAATGATTCTTGGTATGCATCTTATCCGCCAGCTATTTCTTTATTTCAATATTTCTTTATGAAAATAAATATATCTTTTTCTGAAAATATTCTTTATTTTAGTTATCAATTATTAGGTATGTGTTTGTTTTTGCCTTTTCTTGATAAAATAAAATTTAAAGGTAAATTACATTTTATAATTATGTTGGTTATGATGATTATAATGCCTTTGATGTTATTTGGTAATTATTATAATACTATTTATGTTGATGCACTTTTAGGAATGTTTTTTGGGTTTACTTTTGTATATCCATATGTTTATAAAAAAATGGATAAGTTTAATGTTTTAACATTAGGAATTTCTTTATTTGTTTTAACGCTTTTAAAGGATGCGGGATTATTTTTAAGTATCATTTCTTTAATTAATTTGTTATTTGTTTTAGACAGAAAAAACAAAAAGAGTTATTTTATTACTTTCTTTACTTGTTTAGGTTTTGTTTTATTTGCGAAAATGTCTTGGGAACTTTTAATTTTATTGAATGATGTGGTTAGAAGTCATGAAAGTACTTTTGCTTTGAGTACTTTGATTGATGTTTTTAACGGAACTGGTGATGAGACAAAAATTCAAGTTAAGGATAAATTTATTAGTGCATTTTCTTCTGATTCTATTTTAACTAAACCACTTAATTTAACTTATTTTTCTTTGACAGCTATACTTACTTTAATAATATATTTTGTTTATAAAAACGATAAGAAGTATTTTAAATCTCTTGTTTTATTAATAGTTGGCGCTTTTATTTATATGTTTGGATTATTAATTACTTTTATGTTTAATTTTGATGAAACTGATGCTTTAGGTCTTTTGTCTTATGATAGATATTCGATTATATATTTAAATGGTGTTTTGTTTTTTATTGTAATTTCGCTTATTATTAAATATCAGGATATTAAAAAGATTGGTTTTGTGATAATGATTATGCTTATTTTTGTACCAACGGGAACTTTAACTAATTTAATTTATAGTAATACTTATAAGGCTAGGAATGAATTTGCAATTTATGCTTCTAAAATTAAGGATGATGAAAAGGTGCTTGTTTATTCTGATGGTTATCAAAAATATGAATATGCGAAATATCATTATTTATTAAGACCTATTAAATTAACTAATAATTGTGATTCTTCTTGTATTAGTAGTGATTTGAAAACTATAGAAAATAAAAACTATGATTATCTTTATGTTGATAAGATTAGTAGTGGCGTTAAGGTAGACGGCGTTAAAATAAAAAGTGGAGAGTGGTATAAGGTTGTAGATAAGAAATTAGTTCTAGACAATTAGTGTTTGGATGTGTTACTTTTAGATAGTAGGGGAGTATAAAATGAAAAAAATAAATTTAATAATTATAGTATTTTGTATAGGAATAATTAGTATCTTTGGAATAAATAGTAAGGAATATTCAATTTCGAATATTAGTTATACTGAGGGTAATTCTAATTTAATTGGAAAAGAAGTTTCGGTTAGGGGGATTGATGAAGGTACTTTTCATATTTTAAGTTATGATGGTGAAAAGGTAAGATTGTTAGCTTATTTTGTACTCGATGGTAGTTATTATAGATATAATCCGAAGGATGATTATAGTGGTGTAGCAGTGCCTTATGAAAATTCAATGTTATATCAAGTAATTCAAGAAAAAACCAATCTATGGAAAAAACTTATTGAAAGTTCTGGTGGGAAAAATAATATTTATAAAGTAGATGCTCCAACTTTAGACGAAATAGTAGCTATTGGTAATTTGAGCAGTGTTAATGATGAAAAATACGAAAACGGTCCCTGGTATACTGCTACAGCATCAACGCCTGCGTGGTTATTAAATGATAATGATAAGTTTAATTATTACAGTTATTTAACAAAAACAGTGGAAAAAGATGCATATGGATTTGATGATTCTGAAAATGGTCAACATTATTATTTTGATGGTATATATGTTGTGGGAAGTGATTCAATTAATTTATGGACTGTTGGATATCAGACAACCTATGGAAATTCGATTCGCCCAGTATTAGAAACTTCAGTTTATAATTTGGTGTCGGAAGATTCTGAAATTAAAGATTATGTAGAGTCATTAAATAAAAAAGATGAGGGATTAGAGCAAGAAAATAAGGCTCAAATAGTAAAAGTACCTTCAACTGGAATAAATGCATCAATAACATTTATGGTGGTTGGACTTGCAGTAATTGTTATTGCAGGAATAGTAATATGGACATTAGTAAAAGGCAAGAAAAAATAATCTTGCTTTTTGTTATTAAAAAATGCAATAAAATGTTGTAAAAACATATAATTATGTTATAATATTATTGGCTTTTTTAAATCACATGGATATGAATTCTTATGCCTAGTGCTCTATTTAGGGTGGTGTAAGACCTGAAGTATTCAGAGGAAATAACAAAAGGAGGAAAGATAAAATGGCAGTAGTGTCAATGAATTATTTATTAGAAGCTGGTGTTCACTTTGGTCATCAAACTAAAAGATGGAACCCAAAAATGAAAGAATATATTTTCACAGCTAGAGATGATATTTATATTATTGATTTACAAAAAACAGCTAAAAAAATTGAAGAAGCTTACAATGCTTTAAAAGAAATAGCTGCAAATGGTGGTAAAGTATTATTTGTAGGTACTAGAAAACAAGCTTCAGAAGCTACAAAAGAAGAAGCTTTAAGATCTGATTCATTCTATGTTAATGAAAGATGGTTAGGTGGTACCTTAACTAACTTTAAAACTATTAGAAGAAGAGTTAAAAGATTAGAACAAATCGAAAAAATGGAAAAAGATGGTACTTTTGACCGTTTACCTAAAAAAGAAGTCGTTAAAATCAAAAAAGAATATGAAAAATTAAATAAACTATTATGTGGTATTAGAGATATGTACAAATTACCACAAGCTATGTTTATTGTTGATCCAAGCAAAGAAGAAATTGCTATCAGAGAAGCAAGAAAATTAAACATTCCAGTATTCGGAATTGTTGATACAAATTGTGATCCTGATATGGTGGACTATGTTATTCCTGGTAACGATGATGCTATCAGAGCTGTTAAATTAATTATTGGTGTTATGGCTAATGCTATTGTTGAAGCTAATGGTGGAAAAGTAGTAGATTATGTTAGCGACCGTAAAGATGAAAAAGGCGAAGAAATTATGCAAAAAGCCTTAGAAACAGTTAAAAGAAAAGAAGATAGAAAACCAAGATTTAAAAACGACCGTAAATTTGATAAAAAACCATATAATAAATCATCTAACAAAGTAGAAGCCAAAGAAGTTAAAGCTGAAAAAGCTGAAACTGTAAAAGAAGAGAAAAAAGAAGTAAAAGCTGCACCTAAAAAAGCCGAAACAGTAGATTTATCTACTAAAACAGTAGCAGAACTTCGTGAAATGGCAAAAGCTAAAGACATCAAAGGTTATTCTACAATGAAAAAAGCTGAACTTATTGAAGTTTTAAGTTAATTAAAAGATGATGTTAAATCATCTTTTTTTAAATAAAAGGAGGAAGAAACATGATTAGTGCAAGTCTAGTTAAAGAATTGAGAGAAAAAACAGGAGCAGGAATGCTTGACTGTAAAAAAGCTTTAGAAGCTACAAATGGTAATATCGATGAAGCTGCTGATTGGCTTCGTGAAAAAGGAATTTCTAAAGCTGCTAAAAAAGCAGATAGAATTGCTGCAGAAGGTATCGCTGCTATCATGATAGATGGTAATGATGCGGTTATTTTAGAGGTTAACTCTGAAACTGATTTCGTTGCTAAAAATGAAGAATTTACTAGTATGGTAGATACTTTATTAAAAACTATCATAAAAAGTGATGCTAAAACTTTAGAAGAAGCTTTGGAACTTGCTTGTGATGAAGGAACTTTAAATGATTTAATTACTCAAAAAACTGCTAAAATTGGTGAAAAATTAAGTTTTAGAAGATTTGAAAAAGTTACTAAAGAAGATAATGAATCATTTGGTGAATACATTCACATGGGTGGTAAAATTGCAGTTTTAACTGTTGTTGCTGATGCTAGTGAAGATGTAGCAAAAGATGTTGCTATGCATGCAGCTGCTATGAGACCAACTTATGTTAAAATAGAAGAAGTACCTGCTTCAGAAGTAGAAAAAGAAAAAGAAATTTTAACTGAACAAGCAATGAATGAAGGAAAACCTAAAGAAATTGCTGAAAAAATGGTTCAAGGTAGAATTAATAAATTTTATAAAGAAATTTGTTTAGAAGAACAACCATTTGTAAAAGATTCTGATATTAATGTTAAAACATTTGTTAAAAACAATGGTGGAACTATTAAATCTATGTATAGATTTGAAGTAGGCGAAGGTATGGAAAAAAGAGAAGAAAACTTTGCTGAAGAAGTTGCTAAACAAATGAATATGTAAAACTAGTTAATAAAAAACTAGTTTTTTTGTTGATTTCATACACGAACATTTGTTATAATGTATATGTTTATTTTTTTGCGAGAAGAGAATTATTAAATATTCCATGAAAATAACATAAATATATTGTTATGTTTTTGTTATATGAAAATTTAGAAGGGTGGAATAAATATGAATGAAAACAAATTAGAAACTATTACTAATCTATTTGAAGGTAATGAAATAAGAAGTATATGGGATGCTGAAAAAGAGGAATACTATTTTTCCGTTATTGATATTATAACTGTCTTGACAGAAAGTAAAATTCCAAGGCGCTATTGGACTGACTTAAAAAAGAAGTTAATAGAAGAGGGAAGTCAGTTGTACGATAATATCGTACAACTGAAAATGAAATCTTTAAAAGATGGCAAAAATTATTTGACTGATACTTTAGATACTGAAGGGATTTTTCGTTTAATCGAATCAGTTCCAAGCCCAAAAGCGGAACCTTTTAAGATGTGGCTTGCTACTTTAGGTAAGGAAAGAATTGATGAAGTATTTGATCCTGAAGTTGCAATTAGAAGAGCAGTTAATTATTATCGTCATCGCGGATATTCGGATGAATGGATAGAAAAAAGATTAAAAGGAATTCTAAACAGAAATAAACTTACGGATGTTTGGAAGGATGGAGGAATAACTGAAGATTATGAATTTGGGATTTTAACTAATGAAATTTATAAAAGTTGGTCTGGTATGAAGGCTTCTGAATATAAACAATTTAAAGGAATTAGGAAAGAATCTTTAAGGGATAATATGAGTGATATTGAAGTTGCTTTAACTGATTTGGGTGAAATTGCGACTAGAGAGATTGCTAAAAAGCATAGACCTTATGGTTTGGAGGCTAATAAAATGGTTTGTAAAGCTGGTGGTGATGTAGCTAAGGCTGCTCGTAATAATTTGGAAAATAAATTGGGTAATTCAGTGGTCAGTAATGAAAATAATCTTTCTTATTCTTACCAAAAAGAACTAGAAAATAAATAGCTAATGATTATGGTTTTGTAATTATTACAGTAAACAAGAATATTTTGGTTAGTTAATAAAAAACTAGTTTTTTTGTTTGTAAAAAATGTATACTTACTGTCTAATATGAAAAGTTATTCTTTGTATTAATAACTAAATATAGTATAATTGATTATAGAATAGTAATAATATTGGTAGGTGAGAAAATGCGAAGAAGAGGTAAGAAAAATAGTAATCAAATAAAGTTTATGTTATTTACTAGTTTAAGTTTATTATGTATATTAACAGTAGGATATGCGGCTTTTAGTACTAATTTAAATTTGAGTGCTAGAGGAAATATTGGAAGTAAGGAATTAACGCCAAATAAATTGAAAGGTAAGTATTGTAATACAGCAAGTGGTGATGGATTATACGCAGATACTCATGAAGAAGGTAGATGTATTTATAAAGGGGAATCCCCAGATAACTATATAACCTTCAATAATGAATTGTGGAGAATAATGAGTGTAGAGTCAGATAACACAATAAAAATCATAAGAAACGAAA
>CANRSQ010000017.1 GCA_947642475.1 uncultured Mycoplasmatota bacterium | reverse complement strand
TCATAATCACTGATAAAATAGCCACAAAACTAAAAATCCATAGAGCCAATTAATTTTTTGACAAAAACATATAAGTATGTTAATATGTAAATGTAAAACGTTGATGAAGGAATATTATTTAAAAATCATACAAAGAGAGCTAGTGGATGGTGTAAACTAGCTATGATATTAATTAATTCCTACCTTCAGAGTGAAATGCAAACATTTCCGGTGAAAACCGTTATCAAAATTAAGCAAATAAAAGGATGGTACCGTGCACAACCGCACTCCTTATGGTATTAGTCCTTTTTTATTATAAAAAATAGGAGGTACTTATGAAATTAAGTAATAGTTTTTTCTACACAATTAGAGAAGATATCAAAGACGAAGATTCAAAGAGTGGTAAATTACTTGTAAAAAGTGGAATGGTAAAGAAAACCGCCAGTGGGATTTACATGTTTATGCCACTTGGACTTAGAGTAAAACAAAAAATAGAAAACATTATCAGAGAAGAAATGAATAATGCTGGTGCTAACGAAGTTGTTATGCCACAATTAATCGCTGGTGAAATATTTGAACAATCAGGAAGACGTAATGCTTTTGGCGATGACATGTTTAGTCTAAAAGATCGTTATAACCGTGACTATGTTCTAGGCCCAACCCACGAAGAACTATTCGTTATGGCCGCAAAAGAAAAGATTAAATCATATAAAGATATGCCATTTAATCTATATCAAATAGGCAATAAATATCGTGATGAAACAAGACCACGTTATGGACTAATTAGAACCAGAGAATTTACCATGAAAGATGCCTATAGTTTTGATATCGATAGGCAGCACACAAAAATTTCTTACGAAAAAATGGCCAAAGCCTATAATAAAATATTTAATCGTATGGGAATAGATTTCCGTGTAGTTAAAGCCGATACAGGCGCTATGGGTGGAAGATTATCAGAAGAATATCAAGCCGTAACAGATATCGGAGAAGACGTACTAGTACTTTGTGATAAATGTGACTTCTCATCAAATATTGAAATTGCTGAAGTCAAAGGCAAAACATTCCAAAAAGAAAATCCAAAACAAATGGAACTAATTCATACACCAAATGTCCACACCATGGACGACCTTATAAAATTCCTAAATATAAACGAAGATAAAACTGTAAAAACATTAGTGTGCAATGTCGATGGAGAAATAATCTTCGCTTTAGTCAAAGGAAATAGAGAATTAAATGACACAAAACTTAGAAAACTACTAGGAGCCAAAGAAGTAAATATGGCCACCGAAGAAGAATTAAAGACCGTTACAGATGCCTCATTCGGTTCACTTGGCCCAGTAAACGTTAAAGCAAAAATAGTAATAGATAACGAAGTAAGTACCATGTCAAACTTTGTAGTCGGCGCTAATAAAACTAATTATCATTATATAAATGTTAATTTAACAGATTTTGAAATCTTTAAAATAGGCGATATTATCAACATAGAAGAAGGTGACATCTGTCCAAAATGTGGCGGAACCATATACTTTAAAAAAGGAATAGAAATTGGGAATATCTTCGATTTAGGAACCAAATATTCAGAAAGTTTAGGACTATATTATTTAGATGAAAATAATAAACAAAAACCAGTAGATATGGGATGCTATGGAATAGGAACTGCTAGATGTATGGCCGCCATAATTGAACAAAACAATGATGATAAAGGCATAATTTGGCCATTAGAAGTCGCACCTTATACCGTATCAATAGTACTAATTAATCCAAAAGACGAAGCAGCAAATCAAATCGCAAACAATATCTATAATACACTTTCTCAAAATAATATAGATGTATTATTAGATGATAGAAACGAAAGACCAGGTGTAAAATTCAATGATATGGAATTAATAGGTATTCCAATTAGAATAACAGTAGGTAAAAAAATAAACGAAAGAATAGTAGAACTAAAAACTAGAGATGGTAAAATCGATACCGAATGCAAAATAGAAGAGTTAATTCAAACAATAAATAAAATACTAAAAAAATAAAACTTCCAAACAATAGATAAAAAAACATCTATTGTTTTTTCTTAAAAAATAAACTATAATAATGGTATCAAAACGTCAGGGGGAACTATTATGGACGATATGGAAAAATATTACACTATACTACCAAAAGAAGAATTTAGGAGAATAAATACAGCCTTTCACAATTTAGTAGAATATGATTCAAGAATTTATGATTTAACCACAAATACTATGTATAGACTTGAACGTACAAGAATGCAAAAATCAGCCAAATACGAGCAATGCTTACAAACATTAAAACTATTAAAACTAAAAGAACAAAGAATTTTAGAAAATATAGGTTCTTATATTGATATTGAAGACTTTACAAGCTATATAGAATCATTTATTTACCAAGAAACAAACGATGAAGCAAAAAGAAAAATGATAATGAGACGTATTATGAATATGGTAAGTGAAATGACCTTAGAAAGTGATGAATTTCTTGAAGAAGAAGATATCGCTACCATGAAACGTGGTATAGAATATCTTAATGACCTGCACATTAATTTTATTAAAAAAATAGGTAATAGATCAGCCAAAACACCAAGACTAATACAATATAAATACCATCTAGCCTTCACCAACCCAAAATTAGAGACAGATCTTATGTTTGCTGGATTTCAACCAAAAGATTTAATCAGAACTTCAATAAAAGATAAAATAAAGAGTTTAAATATTGATTTAGATTCCTATGAAGTTGAAAAAGAAGAAGTCTACTATGAATATTTTTTAGATATTCTAAATGAAATTGTCACAGAAAGCCAAGAAAATAATTCTGACAAAATTCAAAATCAAATTGCAAAATTTCTAAATGATCATGTAATAAAAAGTCAGGAAAACAATTTTGATAATATTTTAAATGAAATTACAAACACCCTAAATAATATAAGAGAAAGTCAGAAAGACAATTTTGACAAAAATAAAATCAAAAATCAGCTTAATTTATTAAGTTTTATGGCTAAAAAGATGCCAACTATAGATTTAGTAATTATCCATCATGAATTGATTAGTGATTTAGAAAATGATTCAACAGGAATTTTATATCAAGATGTAAGTGTTTTAGAATGCTTACTAGATCTAATTCAAAAAGAATTAACCAAAAGAGATGATTATGATAATACTCAAAGTTTTAATCAATTAATGTTTGGATCAGAAGAACAAGGGGAAATAGAATATATAGACGCACTTCCTGAAGAACAAGTAAGTAACATTTTCGAATTAATAAATCAAGTAACCACAACTTATAATATTGGAATGAAATTAAGCTTTCTAGAAACTTTAGATAAAAAAGATACCACAGAATTTAAAAAGAATATAGATTTTCTAAGAAACAGTGCAGAAAAGGAAAAAGAAATTGCCAAAAAAATAATAGCCACACAGCCAGCAAACGAAATCATTATAGATGTATTAGATAACTGTTTAAATCTAATTGCCGGAGTATCACCAGGGCACACCATAGATCATTTATGCTCAGCTGAAGCCTTAGATAATCGTAATGAAGTAATTATGCAAAGAATTATTAACTTATTACCTGAATTATATACCGTAAATGATAGTGTTTACAGAAGTTCAAACGTTCCAAGATTTATCTTACAAGCCCATTTACTAGAAGTACTAAGTAGATTTGAACAAGTAATAAATGAAAACCAAGAAGATAAACCATATCTAATAACTACAAAATATGAAGAAATAATCGCCAATGATGACTTAACCGAAGATTTTATAAACGCCGAAGGAAACATGGAAAATCTAGTACTACTTGATGATGAAACACTAGCTTCAATATTAGGAATAGAATTAGATGAATATAAATTCGATAAATCAGAATTACTTCACAATTATGTTTCACTAACAATTGAAAGTATTTTTGAAAGTCCACAAGCAGAAATAACAGACCTTGAACACGCCAGACTAATATTCAAAAGTGTATATATTGATACTGCATTAGAAAATATTGAAGATAGATTCTTAGAAACTTCATCACAAGAAAACAATCAAGAAAAAACATATCAAAAGACAAAATAAAACGACATTAAATTTAGTGTCGTTTTTTTATAATTAAAATGGTGATAATATGACAGTATACATAGATGGCGTTTTATTTTTAAACTTCGCTTTTGACTTCTTACTTTTACTAACCACAAAAATAGTTTTAAAAAGAAATATAAAACTATTTAATATCATTTTAGGAGCCTTTATTGGCAGTCTAAGTACAATTATTCTTTTCTTTAATATAACCCAAATCCAATTATTTATAATAAAAATATATCTAAGTATACTTATGTGCTTATTCACCTTTTATTATAAAGATTTAAAATATACACTAACAAATATAGGAACATTTTATATAGTAAGTATTTTATTAGGCGGTTTTTTATACCTATTAAATATAGAATTTTCCTATAAACACCAAGGATTAATTTTTTATAATAACGGATTAAGTATAAATGTCATAATATTATTCATAATTTCACCAATAATTTTATATATTTATGTAAGGCAAAGTAAAATGTTCCAAAAAAAGATTAAAAACTATCATCAAGTAAATTTAAAAGTAGGCAATAAAATATTAAACCTTAATGGATATCTAGATACTGGAAACACCCTAACATATAAAGGTAAACCCGTAATTATTACAAACATAAACAATACCTTTAAAAGAAAAACAATACTTGTGCCATACATAGTAATCGATGGCTCCGGCATTTTAGAATGCATAGAAGCCAAAGTAGAAATCAAAGATTTAGGCAATTATGATGTATTATTAGGTTTTAGTGAAAATCTAAATATCAGTGGAGTAGATATATTATTAAACGGAAAAATGGAGGATAAACAATGATCGAAAAAATAAAACAAATATTTCATATATTTTTTGAAAAAGAAAATGTATTTTTCATAGGAAGTAGTGATAAGCTTCCAGAACCTCTAACCAAAGAAGAAGAAATAAAATATGTTCAAAAAGCAATGGATGGTGACAAATTCGCCAGAGCAAAACTAATTGAACATAATTTAAGATTGGTTGTATTTCTTTCGAAAAAATATGAAAATACTGGTGTAGATCTAGAAGATTTAGTAAGTATCGGTAGTGTTGGATTAATTAAAGGCGTTAATACATACAAACTAGACAAAAATATAAAATTAGCCACCTATGCTTCAAGATGCATAGATAATGAAATTTTGATGTTTCTAAGAAAAAATAAAAAAAGAAGAGGTGAAATCAGCTTTGAAGATAATCTAAGCTATGATTCCGAAGGAAACGAACTACGCTTAGAAGATATTTTAGGAACGGATTCAGACATAGTGACAAAAGGATTAGAAAAAGAAATTGAAAAGAAAATGCTTTATGACGAAATAGAAAATCTAAATGAAAGAGATAAAAAGATTATGATTTTAAGATATGGATTATTTGGAACTGAAGAGATGACCCAAAAAGATGTAGCGAATCTATTAGGAATAAGTCAATCATATATATCAAGAATAGAAAAAAAGGTAATTAGAAGACTAAAAAACTTAGATAAAGATTAGTCTTTTTTCTTTTATCAAGATAATTTAATTACAACAAAAATCAAAAAAACATAAACTAATATAGAAAGGGGGAAAACATGAACAATTATGAAAGAGCATTAAAAAAGATTAAATGCGATGAACATTGTAGACCAACATGTTGTCAGGGTGCACAAGGTCCAACAGGTCCAACAGGCCCAACTGGACCAGCAGGAGGCCCAACAGGTCCAACCGGACCAACTGGAGCAACGGGAGTCACAGGTCCAACAGGCCCACAAGGGCTTCAAGGATTAACAGGAGCTACCGGTCCAACTGGAGCAACGGGAGTCACGGGTCCAACAGGACCACAAGGACTTCAAGGATTAACAGGAGCTACCGGTCCAACTGGAGCAATGGGAGTCACAGGTCCAACCGGCCCACAAGGACTTCAAGGCTTAACAGGAGCTACAGGTCCAACCGGAGCAACAGGAGCCATGGGTCCAACGGGTCCCCAAGGACTTCAAGGCTTAACAGGAGCTACAGGTCCAACCGGAGTCACAGGCCCAACAGGGCCAACAGGTGTTACTCCAGTTTTGACAATAGGAGCAGTTACAACAGGAGCACCAGGAAGTAGTGCATCAGCTACCATTACTGGAACCGCACCAAACTTTACGTTAAATTTAACTATTCCTTCAGGCCCAACAGGACCAGCAGGAGAAACAGCCTAGATGAATAAATACAAGATTAATGTTTATGCCATATCAAAAAACGAAAGTAAATTTGTCGATAGATGGATGGATAGTTTAAGCGAAGCCGATAATGTTTATGTTTTAGACACCGGATCGACAGATGATACAGTTAGTAAATTAAAAAAAAGAGGAGCAATAGTACAAGAAAAAACAATAAGTCCATGGCGTTTTGACGTAGCCCGAAACGAATCATTAAAACTAGTTCCAGAAGATACAGATATATGTATCTGTATGGATTTAGATGAAGTCATTGAAGCAGGGTGGCGTAAAAAACTAGAAAACCTCTGGGATAAGAACATCACTAGACTTAGATATAATTACAATTGGAGTTTTGATGAATATGGGAATCCCGCAGTAAATTTTTATATCGAAAAAATTCACCAAAGAAAAGGCTATAAATGGACACATCCAGTACACGAAGTATTAGTATATGATGGAATAGAGAATGCATTAACTACAGATGAAATTACCGTTAATCATTATTCAGACAAGGAAAAATCTAGAAGTTCTTATTTACCGCTTTTAGAACTTTCTGTAAAAGAAGATCCAGAAGATGATAGAAATATGCATTATCTTGGAAGAGAATACATGTATTATGGCAAATACAATGAATGCATTGACACTCTTATAAAACATTTAAATTTAAAATCTGCAACATGGAAAGATGAAAGATCAGCATCAATGCGTTTTATTGCCAGATCTTATAAAGCCCTTAATAGAATAGACGAAGCAAAACTATGGCTTGAAAAAGCAAGAGAAGAAACTCCATACCTAAGAGAACCATACGTTGAAAGCGCTATGCTAGAATATGAAAATGGAAACTACCAAGAAGCTGAAAAATATTTATTAATTGCCCTAAAAATAAAAGATAAATACAAAAATTATATTAATGAACCATTTTGTTATGATGGGACAATTTACGATATCCTGTCAATCTGTAAATATAATCTCGGGAAAATAGCAGAAGGTTTATATTATCTAGATATAGCATTAAAATATGATCCAAAAAACAAAAGATTAATAGAAAACAAAAAAATAATGGAGAAAGATTTAACATAAAAAAGTCAAATATTTGGCTTTTTTTCTTACTAGAGTAGAAAAATATGAGAAGATTATGTATAATAAATATAGGAGGTATAAAGATGGCAAAGAAAAAACAATCATTATTAAAAACAATCATTAAACAAATTCCATCATTTATCTTTATAGCGGTAGGGGCATCAATGGCCGCCGCTGCCTTAGAGGTATTCTTAATACCAAATTCAATTATCGATGGTGGACTTACTGGTATTTCAATCATTTTAAATAAATTATTTGGCGGATCATTAAGTTTATTTGTATTCTTCTTAAATCTCCCATTTTTATTTATTGGATATAAACAACTAGGGTTAAAATTTTTATTTAAGGCAATTTTTGGAATTGTTACATTCTCATTCTTATTAGAAGTGTTCCATGGCATTCCAGAAGTTACCGACGATATCCTTCTCGCATTTATATATGGTGGTTTATTACTAGGAGTAGGTGTAGGAATTGTCATTAAATTCGGAGGCTGTTTAGACGGAACTGAAATAGTTGCGATATTATTAAGCAAAAAGTCAAATCTATCAGTAGGTCAAGTAGTATTATTTATTAATATTTTCATTTATGGAACTGCAATCTTTGTTTTTGGTCCAGATAGAGCGTTGTATTCATTACTAACATACTTTATAACATTCAAAATTATCGATATAGTTTCTGAAGGAATGGATCAAGCAAAAGCAGTTTATATAATTACTGAAAATGGTGAAGAAATATCAGAAGCTATTTTTAAACAACTTGGAAGAACCGTAACGGTTTTAGAAGGAATGGGCACAGTTTCTAAAACGAAAAAAATGGTTTTATATACAGTAATTACCAGACTAGAACTTTCAGAACTTCGAGATATTGTCAAAAATGCCGATGTATCATCATTCGTTACAGTAAGCGATGTCTCAGAAGTTATTGGAACCCACATTAAGAAAAAACCAAACGAAGAAAAGGCTAAATAGTACGCGCTCTATAAGCCTTTTTTCTAAATTAAGACTAGTCAAAATAAATAAAATTTAATATAATAAACAAGGTGATAACATGAAGACATTCTTAAAAAAATATGGAAAATGGTTTTTAGTAGCCATCCTATTATTTATATTCGTATTAATAACGCACGAGTTATTAAAAGATAAATTAAAAGGTTTTGATACAACAATATATAATTTCATTATTAGTATCAAGTCACCTTTTTTTACCGAAACATTTAAAATAATTACATTCTTCGCAAGTCCAATATTTTTAATAATACTTTCAGCTTTATTATTTTTTATCTTTAAAAATAAAAAATATGGTTTACTATCGTTAGTTAACCTAATAGTAATAGTTATAGTTAATCAAATATTGAAATTTATATTTACAAGGCCAAGACCCTTTGAATGGATGTTAATAGAAGAGTCAGGATATAGTTTTCCATCAGGACACGCAATGGTATCTATGGGATTTTATGGAATGCTAATTTTCTTAATTTGGCAAACCAATATAACAAAAACAAAGAAAAAAATATGGACAATTATTTTATCAATTCTAATTTTATTAATAGGTATTAGTAGAATATACTTAGGTGTACACTATGGAAGTGACATAATAGGTGGTTTTGTTTTAACACTAAGCTATCTTATAATTGCCACATCAGCCGTAACTTACTATTTAAAATATAGAAGAAATAAAAAAACAAACAAAAAATAATTGAATAATTATTCTCCTTTTTACTCAACATGAAGTAGAAAGGAGATTTTTTATGGCACGTCATAAAGTAGAAATTTGTGGCGTGAATACTGCGGATATTAAAGTTCTTACAAACGAAGAACAAATAGAATTATTTAAAAAAATCAAAGAGGGAGATGAAACAGCCAAAGAAGAACTTATTAATGGAAATTTAAAATTAGTATTATCAATATTAAAACCATACAACAATAGAACAGACAATATGGATGATCTTTTTCAAGTTGGCTGTATTGGATTAATCAAAGCAATCAATAACTTTGATTTGTCCCACGAGGTTCGTTTCAGTACTTACGCCGTGCCTATGATATTAGGTGAAGTAAAAAGATATTTAAGAGATAATAATAGCGTAAGAATTTCAAGAAGCATTAAAGATCTAGCCTTCAAAGCCGTCAAATTAAAAGAAACCTTGACTAATCAAAATGGTAAAGAACCAACAATAGAAGAACTATCAAAAAAATTAGGAGTAACCGAGTTTGAAGTTTCACACGCATTAACCTCGTTAAAAGATACAGTAAGCATGTTTGAACCAATATATAATGACGGAGGAGACGTAATATACTTATCAGACCAACTCCATAAAGATGAAGGCGTTTATAACATAGATGATAAACTATCACTAAAAAATGCTTTAAAAAAACTAAGACCAAAAGAAAGATATATTCTAACCGAAAGATATTTTATTGGCAAAACCCAAATGGAATTAGCTGAAGAAATAGGCATTAGTCAAGCCCAAATATCAAGACTAGAAAAAAACGGTCTAGAAGATTTAAAAAAAATGATTAAATAAAATATATTAGTATAAAGAAGGTGAGACATGGAACCTAAAATAGGAATAATAACTGGTAGAACAATAACCAACATAAATAGACCATTCAAAGACAGTTTTAATTTCATAAATAATTTTCCCAAAAGAATAGCTAAAGCCGGCGCCATCCCCATCGGCGTTCTTTTTCCTGATGAAATATTCAAAGAAGAATACTTAACCATTTATGATGGTTTTTTACTAACAAGCGGATCCACGTGCTTTCCATACCACCTAGCCACAATCCATTATGCTATAACCCATAATAAACCACTTTTAGGAATATGTTTAGGACATCAAACGCTAGGAATATATTCATATGTCATAGATAAATTAGAAAAAGCAAATATAAAACCCACCTATAAAACAATAATAAACTTTTATCAAACCATAATGGAAGACGAAACATTATTTCTAAAAAAAGTAATAGGCCATGACCTAAATCCCACTTTTTATTATAGTAGTATTCCAAGATCCAAACATAAAATCAATATAAACAAAGATTCAAAATTATATCAAATTTATCAAAAAGAAATAATTGAAGAACCATCCATTCATAATTTCGTTATCAAAAATCAAGGTAAAAGATTTAACATAGCCGCCACCAGCGAAGAAGGATATATAGAAGCCCTAGAATATAAAAAACCTAACCACTTTATAATCGGCGTTCAATTCCATGCCGAACTAGAAAATCAAAACGATATTTTATTTCAAAAATTTATTGAAGAAACAAAAAATAGAATATAATAAGAAATACAAAATAAAATTATAGTAGGTGGTAGTATGCTCTTATCAGATTTACAAGGAAAAGACATAATTGATATAAATACCGGTCAAAAAATAGGCCTAATAATTGACGTTTTAGTAAATAAAGACGGTTCAATCGAAGAACTATCAGTCCAAAGAAAAAAGTTTTGGATTTTTAGTTCCAGTATAACCTCAGTCAAATGGTCGCAGATTGACAAAATCGGTAAAGATGTTATACTAGTTAATGTAATTGGTTAGGAGGATTTTATGAAGGTATTGTTATACACCAGCAAGGTTAAAGACATCGAAAAAAGCGGAATAGGGAAAGCCAGTGCACACCAACAAAAAGCCTTAAAATCAGTCAATGTATCATATACATTAGATCCAAAAGACGATTACGATATCGTTCATATAAATTCGATCTTCCCAGACTCTTTATTAATGGCTAAAAAAGCCAAACAAAAAGGAAAAAAAGTAGTTTTCCATGCTCATTCAACTGAAGAAGATTTTAAAAATTCCTTTAAATTTTCTAATGTAGCCGCATCAACATTTAAACAATGGCTAAAAATATGTTATAGCTCAGCCGATATTCTTTTAACTCCAACACCATATTCAAAAGGAATTTTAGAAACATATGGATTAAAAAAAGAAATCATTCCAATTTCAAATGGCATCGATTTAAACTTTTGGAAACCAGAAGAAAACTCAAGACAAAGATTTAGACAAAAATATAACTTCAGCGAAAACGACAAAGTAATAATGTCAGTTGGACTTTATATAGAAAGAAAAGGAATTTTAGAATTTCTAGAACTAGCCAAAAGAATGCCAGAATATAAATTCATTTGGTTTGGTTACACCGCACCATCATTAAGAACCCATAAAGTAATAGAAGCAATGAAAAATAAAACACCAAATGTTTATTTTCCAGGCTATATAACAGGTGATGAATTAAAAGATGCTTATGCCGGAAGCGACATATATATTTTCCCAACCAAAGAAGAAACCGAAGGTATAGTTTTACTAGAAGCCCTAGCCATGAAAATAAATACCATTATTAGTGATATTCCAATCTATGATAGGTTAACTGATGGATATAATGTCTATAAAGCTAAAAACATAGATGAATTTGCAAATAAAATAAAAGGCCTAATTAATAATACTTTACCAAGCGTAACAAATAACGGATATAAAGTAGCCGCTGATAGAGATATAAAAGTAATAGGCCATAAACTAAAAAAAATATATGAACAAATATTAGAAAAAGATTTAATAAAATAAGGTATATCTAGCTAAAATATTACCTTGTTTTTTTTTGATAAGATGTATATGATAGAGAAGAATAGTAAAAACAAATGTTGTTAAATGAATAAAAATCGTTTATAATGGAATTATAATACTATTGATAATAGCCAAATAAAAAATATAGGAAGGAAGCAATGAAATGAGAAGTTATAGTCAGAAAAGAAAAAACAAAATAATAATAGGAACATTATGTGGAGTAATGCTTCTAATGGTAGTAGGGTATGCCGCATTTAATAGTGTACTAGAAATAAAAGGTATATCAAGTATTTCAAGCAATTGGAATATTAAAATAACAAGTATAACATCAAACGTATTAAATGGAAGTGCATCAAATGCATCCGAACCAACAGGCGTAGGAACATTAACAGCCACCTTCGAAACAGATTTAGTTTCACCAGGTGACTCAATGGAATACACAATAACAGTAACTAATAGTGGAACTTTGAATGCAAACTTAGAGAAAATAACAATGTCAAATCCAGATAATGAATATGTAACATTCACTGCATCAATAAATGGAGAAACAATAAATACTGGAGAAAACACAACATTTACAGATACTACAAAGACATTAAATGCAGGAGAAAGTAAAGATATAAAGGTAGTAGTAACATTTAAGGACGTTACGATAAATAAAATGGAACCAATAAGTTCAAATTTAACTCTAACATTAGATTATGCCCAAAATGATGGTAGCGGTGGAGGAACATCAACGACTAATACTTTAAATTTAAAGGGTGTTGATGTAGAAATTGCTGAAACAGGAGATGGATTATATGCAGATGAATATGAGTCGGGAAGATATTTTTATAGAGGGATCAATCCAAACAACTATATAAACTTTAATGGTGAATTATGGAGAATCTTATCTGTAGAATCAGATGGAACACTTAAGATAATGAAAAAAGATGGAATCGGAAGTATGTTGTGGGATAAAACAGGAGGAAAAAATGGTGATAATAGCTGGGAACGTCCTGCCGATTTAAATATATATTTGAATGACGATACAGAAGGGATAGATAGTTACTATAATAGTTTAAGTACAAACGCCAAAGGATTAATACAACTACATAATTTCGGTGTAGGAAAGGTTAGAATTGGTAATACTGATTTAGCCGCACAAATCCAATCAGAAAATGGAACTATATGGAATGGTAAGATAGGTCTAATGACAGCAAGTGAATATTTAAGAGCCAATACAAATACAGAGCAATGTGGGAACTACAATTTAAATAATGCTAATTATAATACCTGCAGAACAACAAACTATATAGTACCATCATCAGGATATTTATGGACTATTTCACCTGATATAACTGCCCCACCTACATATCGTGTGTTCTACGTTGATAATCTTGGTCGTATAAAATATTATGGTACAACAAATGAAAGCCCCGGCGTTTTGCCAGTCCTTTATCTAGTCCCTAATATTCAATTAGATGGAGAAGGAACAAGTGATAATCCATATACAATAGTTACAGAATAAGGTTTATTAAAAACCTTTTTTCTTTGAAATAAAACAAATGTATTCTTGTATCAAAAATATAAAGTTGCTATAATGAAAAAGGTGGGAACATGCTAAAAAAAATAATCGATAAGAGAAACTACATTATCTTATTTATTATAATAATTTTAATCATTTTCATTATAATAAATATAAATACAAAAGTAAAAGAACACATGAAAAGTTTTTATTACTTTGGTGAAACCATAACCATAAAATTATATAGCTCAAAAAACATGGATAAAACATTTGAAGAAATTGATGACATATACAAAAAATACAATGATTACTACCAAAAACCAAGTAATAGAGATGACAAAGAATTAATTGAATTATTAAAATATGGTAAAAGCCTTTACCACAAAACAAACGGTCTAATCGATATTACAACAGATAAATTAATAAAAAATATAATGGATGATAAAGAATATAACTTTACAACAAAAATAAATAAACTAGATTTTAACGATAAATTAACCCTAAACGATATAAACTTAGATTCCATAATCGCCAGTTACGCCACAAAAAAAGTTCAAAATTATCTAAAAGGAAAAAACTTAAATGAATATATAATAAGCGAAGACGGAAATATTGCCGCTGGAAATTATTACGAAAAAGGAAAATACTCTATCAGTATTCATGATGCTGAAGGGAAGTTAATTGACATCGCATACATCGAAAATGAAAGCTTAGTTACTAAAGGAAATGTAAACACCTTTAAACCTTATATGGTAAATCCAAAAACAGGAAAAAAAGAAGAAGAAAATAAAATGGTAGTTGTCATTGGCAAAGACATAAATGAAGCCAATATGATCGCAAATGCCCTTTATTTACTTGATATAAACGAAGGAAAAGAATTTATAAAAGATTATAACGCCCAGGCGCTTTGGGTCGAAACAGGCGGAAAACAAACTATGACAGACGGATTTAAACAATATTTAAAATAAATAAAATTGTAAAGTTATAATACTAATTTAAAAGTATACGACATTTTTTTACAAAAACCTTTGAAAACTACTTTTAGATATGATAAACTGTATATAGTGTCCCTAAAAAGGATGTATTAAAATTGGGAGTGAGAGATATGAATATTTTATTAGAAATTGCCGATAGAGATATAATTATAATCGCATTAGCCTTCCTAGGCTTATTAATCCTTGGAGTAATTATTTTCTACATCGTTAATAAAAATAATAAAATAGAATTAATTTCAGAGGAAGAAGAATTACCGCAAGAAACTCCAGTAGAATTAACTGAAGAACAAAAAAAGGCCAAAGAAGAACTTGAAAGAGTATTCAACCAAATGAGTGCTGACTTAGAAGCTAAAAATCCAAAACCAGATGAAATAGATGAATTTGAAAGAATGCAAGAAGAAAATGCCATTATTAGTTATCAAGAACTAATAAGGCAAGCAGAACTAAAACAAAAAGAAAAAGCCAATATAGTAGAAGAAACAAAACAAGAACCAAAAGAAGAAAAAATTATAGAAACAATTCAAGAAGAAATCAGAGAAACCAAAGAAGAACCAATCGAAAACGTTCAACTTCAAATGGATATGCTTGACGAATTAGAAGAAAAACCAAAAAAATTCAAAAATTCCGATATCATTTCACCAATTTTTGGTATTCAAAGTCCAGATACAATTGCGACCAAAAAAGCAGAATATAAAAAGAAAGTTGAATATAAACAAAAAGAAGAAAAAATTAATGCCAAACACGCTTATGATGAACTTAAACAAGATTATGAAGACGAAAACAACGTGGATTTTTTAAACTCACTAAAAGAATTTAGAAACAATTTATAAGCCAAATAAGGCTTATTTTTTGGAAGGAGGTAAAATATGACATACAAAATATATACTTTAGGCTGTAAAGTAAATGAGTACGAAAGTGAAGTAATGAAAGATTTACTAGAAAATAACGGCTTTCAAAAATCAGATACCCCAGATGTTTGTATAATAAATACATGTACTGTAACTAACCAAGCAGACAGTAAATCACGTAAACTAATCAGAAACGTTAAAAGAAATAATCCTGATGCCATAATAGTCGCTGTTGGATGCATGATTCAAAATAAAAAAGATGATCTAGAAGAATTAGAAATAGATATCGCCTTAGGTAATAAAGATAAAAGTAAAATAATAGACTATATAAAAGAATATCAAAACAAAAAAATAGAAAAATTCTATAACATAAATGAAATGGAATTTGAAAACATGCAGCTTAATAACTTTGATCTTACAAGAGCATACATCAAAATTCAAGACGGTTGCGATAATTATTGTGCTTATTGTATTATTCCATATGTAAGAGGACACGTTCGCTGCAAAAGCAAAGAAATAGTAATTAAAGAAGCTAAAGACTTAATAAAATCTGGCCATAAAGAAATAGTATTAACAGGAATTCATACCGGAAACTATCACGACGGTGACTATGATTTTGCTGACCTATTAAATGATTTAACAAAATTAGAAGGCTTAGAAAGACTTAGAATATCATCAGTAGAAGCTACTGAACTAGATGACAAAGTATTAGAAGTAATCAAAAATAATAAAGTACTAACCAATCATATGCACATCCCACTCCAAGCTGGAAGTGATGAAATACTAAAAAGTATGAATAGAAAATATGATACAACATTCTTCAAAAACAAAATAAACGAAATAAGAAAAATTAGACCAGACATGTCAGTAACCACCGATGTTATAGTAGGGTTCCCAGGTGAAACAGACGAATTATTTAAAGAAACTGTAAACACCATAAAAGACATTGGCTTTACAAAAATCCATGTATTTCCTTATTCAAAAAGAGAAGGAACAAAAGCTAGTACAATGTCAAATCAAATTAATGGAAACATCAAAAAAGACAGAGTAAAAACACTATTAAAACTTTCAAAAGAGTTAGAACAAAACTACATGGAAAAACATCTAAATAAACAAATAGATTTCATTCCAGAAGTCTATAAAGACGGCTATTTAATTGGTCATACAGAAAATTATTTACTTATAAAAGCCAAAGGGCCAAAAGAATTAATAGGTAAAACCATAACCGTTCAAACAAAAGAAATAGATCATCCACATATAATAAGTGAAATTTGTATATGTGTAAACAATTGACAAACAATATAAACCCATGATAAAATGTAAACAGTAGAAGGTGAGAACAATGGAAGATATAAGAAGATATAGTAAGTCAAATCGTGTATACGGAGATCCAAGTAAATACGTTGAACCATCATACATGAGTGCAACTGAAGAAGATTTTGAAAGATATAGTGCTGCATTTAGAGTGCAAAGAAGATTAGAAAAAAGTGCACGTATAGCAAAACAAGCTAGAAATCTAAAAATAAAACAATACGCTATGAGAGTAATTGGAGCAGCTCTTATTGTCGGTGCTACTTTTGCCGGTACTGTAGCCGCAATTCATTATTCAAATAATTTAGAACTTCCAGAAGAACCATCATTAGAACAACCAATGCCAACAGAAGAAGAGTTTGAAGCTGGATTAACACAAGAACAACTTGAAGCAAAAAAAGCGCTTGATGAACAAGCTAATGCTGAAATTATGAATAATCTTGGAATGGAACAACAAACACAAGGTAGAAGTTTATAATACAAAAACAAATGTTTGAAAGGCACTAGAAAACAGGCCTTTTTTTTGTTATAATTATATAGGTGATACTATGAAATTATATATAAAAGGAAATTACAGAAGAAGTATCTATAGTTCCGATAAAGGATATGTTATCGGTCTTTTTAAAGTACGTGAAACTAACAGTGAAAAATTAGAATATTATGTCAATAAAACTATAACTTTTACCGGATATTTTCACGAACTAAATGAAGATGATACATACATATTTTATGGAGAAGAAGTAACCCATCCAAGATATGGTTTCCAGTTTCAAGTATCAGAATATGAAAGAGTAAAACCAGAAGGTAAAGAAGGTATTATAGAATTTTTATCAAGCGATTTATTCCCTGGTATAGGAGAAAATATTGCTAAACAAATCGTCGAAACACTAGGAGAAAATGTTCTAGAAGAAATATTAAAAAATCCATCATGTTTAAGCCTAGTTCCAAAACTAACACAAAAAAAAGCCAATAAAATCGCATCCATACTTGCAAAATATGAAGAAAGTCATCAAACAATAGTAAAATTAAATGAATTAGGCTTCACCATGAAAGATGCATTACTAATTTATAACCAGTACAAAACCTACACATTAGATGTAATCGATAAAAATATCTATAAACTAATAGATGATATTCCCGAAATATCATTCCAAAAAGTAGACACAGTCGCCAAAAGTCAAGGTATAGAATTAGAAGATAATAGGAGAGTAAAAGCATTAATAATTTACACAATGAATAATCTAACATACCAAAATGGCGATGTTTATCTAACAAAAGAAATCATTATAAATGCAGTAAATAGAAACCTAGGAATACTAATCAACATAGAAGATTTCGAAAACTATTTCAGCCAGTTAAATCAAGAAGGTAAAATAGTTATAGAAGAAGACGCTTACTATTTAACCGACATTTATAAAGCTGAACTAAATGTTGCTGATAGAATATATAATCTAACAACCAAAGAACCAAAAAAAATACCCAATTTAAAAGAAAAAATAGACCAAATGGAAAAACAAAACAATATCAAATATAACGATAAACAAAAAGAAGCCATCACAAAAGCCCTAGAAAATAATATTCTAATAATTACTGGAGGACCAGGAACCGGAAAAACAACCATCATAAAAGCCATCACCCAAGCTTATGCAAATATAAATAAATTAAACTATGATGAATTAACCAGAGAACTAGCTTTACTTGCTCCAACAGGACGAGCCAGTAAACGTATGAGTGAATCCACGCTTCTTCCAGCCTCAACTATTCATAGATTCTTAAAATGGAATAAAGATACAAATGAATTTATGGTAAACGAAACCAATAAATCAGATTGCAAACTCATAATAATAGATGAAGTAAGCATGATCGATATTTCACTTTTTGATAGCTTGTTCAAAGGCCTAACTAGAGATATCCAGCTAATACTAGTAGGGGATTATAACCAACTACCAAGTGTTGGCCCAGGGCAAGTACTAAAAGATTTAATTGAAAGCGAAGTCATAGACACTGTTCACTTAGATCTTTTATATAGACAAGATGAAAACTCATATATTCCTACACTCGCCCAAGAAATAAAAGAAGGAGAACTTAGTGAAAGTTTTCTAGAAACAAAAAGCGACTATACATTCTTACAATGTACATCACAATCAATAAAGAAAAACTTAAGCAATCTATGCAAACAAATCATAAACAAAGGTTATGATTATAAAAGAGCTCAATTACTCGCCCCAATGTATAAAGGAGAAAACGGAATAGATTTATTAAATAAAGAATTACAAGATGTTTTCAATCCAAAAGATATAAATAAAAGAGAAATAACCTCAGGCGATGTTATTTTTAGAGAAAATGATAAAATACTTCAATTAGTAAATATGCCAGATGATAATATATATAATGGAGATATTGGTGTCATAAAATATATAAAATATGGTAATACCAGTAAAAGTGGCAAAAACGAAATATATGTAGACTTTGATGGTAACGTTGTCAAATACACACCAAAAGATTTTAGTAAAATAAAACACGGTTTTATAATCAGCATTCATAAAAGCCAAGGAAGCGAATTTGAAATGATTATCATGCCAGTTTCATCATCATATAGAAGAATGCTATATCGCAAACTAATATATACAGGAATCACCAGAGCTAAGAAAAAATTAATATTAATAGGTGAAGTAAAACCATTTGCCGATAGTGTTTATAATAACAACGAATATTTAAGAAATTCAAAACTTTTAGAAAAATTAATGTATAAATTTAGAAATTAATGGAAATATATTAATGTATGATAATTCATACCATCATTTTTCTAGCAAGTAGGTGATAAACATGAAGAATATAAAAGCCGTAGCGTTAATGGCTGCAGGAAGCGCAGTGACACTAGCTTATCAGAAGTATAAAGAGCCAGTAAAATGCGCCGTAACAAAAGCTTTCAGACAAACAAAAGAGAAAGCTAATGAAGCGTTAGAAGATATGATGTAAAATTAGTCTCCATTTGGAGACTTTTTGTATTTTACAAAATTTCCTTTTTTGTAAAGTAAAAACATGCAGATTTGCCAAATTTGCCTAAG
>CANRSQ010000016.1 GCA_947642475.1 uncultured Mycoplasmatota bacterium | reverse complement strand
TTTGATACAAGCAAAGTAACAAGAATGGATTTCATGTTTAACGGGTGTAGCAACTTAACCGCCTTAGATGTAAGTAACTTTAATACAAGGAATGTAACATATATGGAAGCTATGTTTAGTAATTGTAGTAGTTTAACTACGTTAGATGTAAGTAACTTTGATACAAGTAAAGTAACGAAATTTGGTTGGCAATATGGTAATAGTGGAATGTTCGCTTTTTGTACTAATTTAACTAAATTAAACTTATGCTCATTTGATACATCGTCTGCTACTGATGCTAGAAATGTGTTCAATAATACACCAAAATTAACCCAAATATACGTAAGCGATAAATGGAATATGGATAATGCAGATGTAACTGATATGTTTAAAAACAGTGCTTCTACTTCAGTAATTCAATCAAATAATTGTATGATAGATGCAGGCACTTCAGAAATAACACCACAATCATCAAATGAAGAAGTGGCTACTATTTCGGCCAAGGCAGTTGCTAATGAAGCTAAATACAATTTAAGAAAAGTTTTTGCTTAAGAAAGAATTAATTTTCTTTCTTTTTTTTATTTTGATTATGAAATTCTATTAATTTTAATTATTTTTTGATATAATTAAATAAGGTGGGAAATATGTTAATATATGGACAAACGTTAGAAGATTTAGAAAATTATTTTGAAGGTATTGGTGAGAAGAAATTTAAAGCCATTCAGGTGTATGATTGGCTTTATAAAAAAAGAGCTAATAGCTTTGATGAAATGTCTAATATTAAAAAAGATGTTATTTTAAAATTAAAAGAAGATTTTAAAATAGAAAAGCCTACTATTGTTAGAAAACAAAGCGGAAAAGATGTTTACAAATATTTATTTGAATTATCGGATGGAAACTTTGTTGAAGCTGTTTTGATGGTTCACGATTATGGAAATAGTTTATGTGTTTCAACGCAAGTTGGATGCAATATGGGATGCGCTTTTTGTGAAAGTGGAAGGCTTAAGAAAAAACGTGATTTAGATGCTTCAGAAATGGTAAGTCAAATTTTACTTGTTGAAGAGGATTTAGGTGTTCGTATTTCTCATGTTGTATTAATGGGAATTGGTGAGCCTTTTGATAATTATGATAATGTTATGAAGTTTATTAATATTATTAATAGTGGTAAAGGTATTGATATTGGAGCTAGACATATTACGGTATCTACTTGTGGTATTGTTCCAAAAATTTATGAATTTGCTGATAATAAATTGCAAGTTAATTTAGCTATTAGTTTGCATGCTCCTAATAATGAACTTAGAAGTAAACTTATGAAAATTAATAATGCTTATAAACTTGATGATGTTATTAAAGCTATTAAATATTATATTGATAAAACAAACAGAAGGGTAACTTTTGAATATATTATGCTTAAGGGAATTAATGACAGTACAGAGTGTGCGTTAGAACTTGCAAAGCTATTAAAAGGTCTTAATGCTTATGTTAATTTGATTCCTTATAATGAAACTAGTCATATAGATTTTAAGAAAACTAGTAATGATAATGTTATGAAATTTTATGATACTTTAAAGAAAAATAAAATAAATGTTACTGTAAGACGAGAATTTGGCTCTGAAGTTAGTGCGGCATGTGGACAACTTAGGGCAAGTCAGGAGGAAAAATAATGGAATATTCTTATTTAACTGATCCAGGAAAGGTAAGAGATCACAATGAAGATAGTGTAACTATTGTTAAAAATAGTTCTGGTGAAATTTTGATGGCTGTTGCGGATGGAATGGGTGGTCATAAAGGTGGTGAGATTGCTTCTTCAATCGCAATTGGCAATATTGGCAAACGTTTTATGGCTACTAGTAGTGTTGGTAATAAGGAAGATGCGATTAGCTTTATTAAGGAAATTGTTAGTGAGGCCAATGTTTTACTTTATAAGTACACCAATGAAAATCCTGAAAGTATGGGAATGGGTACTACGTTAGTGCTTGCTTTACTTACTAAAGACTTCCTATTATTTGGTAATATTGGTGATTCTTCTGGTTTTGTAGTTAAAAAAGGAAAATTATATAAAATAACTACTGATCATACTTTAGTTAATTTACTTGTAAAATCTGGTGAATTAACTCCGGAAGAAGCTAAAAATCATCCACGTAAAAATGTTCTTATGAGGGCTTTAGGCGCTAATATGAATGTTGAAATGGATATATTTGATGTGGAAACTGAAATAGATGGAATATTCTTGTGTAGTGATGGTCTTACAAATATGTTAGATACTGATCAAATTGAAAAGGTTCTTGATAGTAATTTAACACTTGATGAAAAGTTACAAAAACTTATTTTAAAAAGTAACAATCGCGGGGGAACGGATAATATCTCAGTTGCTTATTTGATGAAGGAGGCTAAATGATGATAAGTAAAGGGCAAAAAATTAATGATCGTTATGAAATAATTCGTTCAATTGGTGAAGGTGGAATGGCTAATGTTTATTTAGCTTATGATATAATTTTAGATCGTAAGGTTGCGGTTAAAGTTTTGCGTGGTGATCTTGCTGAAGATGAAAAGTTTGTAAGAAGATTTCAAAGGGAAGCTATTGCGGCTAGTTCTTTAAATCATCCAAATATTGTTGAAGTATATGATGTTGGTGAGGAAGACGGAAAATATTATATTGTAATGGAATATGTTGATGGTAAAACTTTAAAAAGCTTAATTAAAAAAAGAGGAGCACTTACTTTACCTGAAGTTATTGATATTATGCTTCAATTAACTTCGGCTATTGGATGTGCTCATGAAAGTTATATTATTCACCGTGATATTAAACCACAAAATGTTATTATTTTAGAGGATGGCCGTGTTAAGGTCATGGACTTTGGAATTGCGGCTCAACTTAATAGTAATGATTTAACGCAAACTAATAGTGTTATGGGAACGGTTTATTATTTACCTCCTGAACAAGCCAATGGAAATGTTACTACTACTAAAAGTGATATTTATTCTTTAGGTATTTTGATGTATGAGCTTGTTATGGGAAAAGTTCCTTTTAAGGGTGATAGTCCGGTTGAAGTTGCTATTAAACAAATGCGTGAAAAAATTCCGGATATTACAATGATTAATCCAGAAATTCCACAATCTATTGAAAATATTATTTTAAGAGCTTGTGCGAAAAATCCTAAAAATAGATATGATTCTATTGAGGAAATGCATGAGGATTTAGAAACGGCTTTAGAACCTGAACGTTTTAATGAACCTAGAGTTGTATATAAATATCCTGAAAGTAATTTTGATAGTGAAGATAAGGATGTTCATGGGGCTAAAAGAAGTGAACGCAATAATGATAAAAATGAAGATAAGAAAGATAAAAAGCTTAATAAAGCTACTAAGATTTTAATTGGTGTAGCTATCGCTTTAGTGGCAGCTTTACTATTTGTATTTATTATTTATCCTAAGTTTATTTCTAAGCCTTCAGTTGAGGTTCCTGATGTTTCTGATATGACTGTATCGCAAGCGGAAAAAACTTTAGAAGATGAAGGTTTTGAAGTTGCTACTAAGACTAAGAAAAAGGCTAGTGATGATATTAAGGAAGGTAAGGTTATTGAAACTGATCCTGAAGCTGGAAGAACAATTAAAAAAGGAAGTAAAATTACTTTGATTGTTTCTAGTGGTACTAAAAAGATTACAATTGAAGATTATACTGGGGAAAATTATTATGAGATTAAAGCTAAATTAGAAGCAGCGGGAATTACGGTTGAAACGGAAACTAAGGATGTAGCTGCAAGTGATGAAATAGAAGAAAATGTTGTTTTAGGTCAAGATGTAGAACCTGGTGAAAAATTAGGTAAAGGCGATACTATTATTTTAACTATTCCTAATATTTATGAAACTTATCCTGATTTTGTTAAGGAAGGTGCTACTGAGGATGTTGTTAGAACTTTCTGTGCTAAACATGATATTACTTTGGAAATAAATTATCAAACTGATTTAAATAAAAAAGAGGGAGTTATTATTTCTCAAAATATGGCTGCGGGAACTAAGGTTAAAGAGGGTAGTACTTTAAAAGTAACGGCGGTTAATAATTCTTCAGAACTTTCTGATGCGCATGATGGAGCTACTGATGGACAAAGTTAAAGGCAGGATAATTAAGCAAATTAGTAATACTTATACGGTAGAATCAGAGGGTAAAATTTATGAGTGTAAGGCTAGAGGAAAATTTCGTAATATGAATATTACGCCTCTAGTCGGAGACTTTGTTAATTTTGATGCTAGTAATAATTATATTTTAGAAGTATTACCAAGAAAAAATGAACTTGTAAGACCTAGTATTTGTAATATTGATCAGGCGGTAATTATAGCAAGTTTGAAACAACCTGATTTTGATACTAATTTACTTGATAAGTTACTTTGTATTATAGAATTTAATAATATTAAGCCAATTATTATTTTTACTAAGGGTGATTTACTTAGTAAGGAAGAAATGAATGATTTTAAAAAGTATTTTGATTATTATAAATGTTATTATGATGTTTATATGAATACTGAACTTTCTAAAATTAAAAAGATTTTTAAGGATAAGGTAAGTGTTTTTACTGGACAAAGTGGTGCAGGTAAAAGTACTTTACTAAATAATTTGGATAAATCTTTGGATATTAAAACTGGTGAAATATCTTTAGCTTTAAATCGTGGTCGTCATACAACTAGACATACTTCATTACTTAATGTATATGGTGGTTTAGTGGCTGATACGCCAGGATTTTCGGCTTTAAATTTTGGTGAAATGACTAACAGTGATATCAGAGATAATTTTACTGAATTTAATGATTATAGAGGTGGGTGCAGGTACAAAGACTGCATGCACAATAAAGAAGATGAATGTATAATTAAAGAGAAAGTTAGCGATGGAACTATATTATTATCTCGTTATAATAATTATATAAATTTTATAAATAAAGGGTGATACTAATGAAAATATCAGCTTCTTTCCTTAAGATTCAAGATAAGGAAGATAAAATTTTAGAGTTAGATAAATATACTGATTATATACATTATGATGTTATGGACGGAAATTTTACTGAACGTAAGACTCCGTCTTTAACTGATTTTAATGTAGAAAAACCTAAGGATGTTCATTTAATGGTTACTGAGCTTAAGGAATATATTGATTTATATAGTTCTCTTAATCCTTTATTTATGACTTTTCATGTCGAGGCTACAGATGATGTTATGGGAATTATAGATTATATTAAGTCTAAAGGAATTAAGGTAGGGCTTGCTTTAAATCCAGAAACTTCTGTTTCTGTGGTTTTACCTTATTTAGAGTATGTTGATTTAGTTTTAGTTATGTCGGTTAAGCCGGGTGCGGGTGGTCAAGCATTTATCGATATTACTGATAAAATTAAGGAGCTTGATTTATATCGTAAAGACAATAATTTAAGTTATTTGATTGAAGTTGATGGTGGAATTAATGATAAGACGGCTGGACTACTTGAAAAGGCTGATATATTAGTTTCTGGTTCTTATATTACTGATAGTGATAATTATTTTGATAAAGTTAATTGTTTAAGGGGTATATTTATGAATAAAGGTTTTACTTTAGCGGAATTGATGGCGGTTATTGTAATTCTTGGAATAATCGCAGTTATTGCGACGACAACTGTTGATAGAAGTATTAAAAATAGTCGTTATGAAACATGTCTTGCTCAAGAAAAAAATATTATTGAGGGGGCTAAAATGTGGGCAACTGATAATGCTTCTTTATTGCCTAGTACTGGTGGCTCTAAAACTTTGGATGTTAAGAATGATCTTCAAAATGGAAGTACTGTTTATGTTGAGGAGGGCCTTAAAAGTCCAATGACTAATGAAGAGTATTCTAATGGGACTAGCGTTAAAATTAGTTCTTCTAATGGAACTAGTTATGAATATGAAGTAATATATGGTAATGATAAAGAAAACTGTACAAAATAGGAGGGTTTTATGAAAAAAATAACTACTGATGGTAATGGAGCATGTGCGCATGCTTCTTATATGTTTACGGAAGTGGCTGGTATTTATCCGATTACGCCTTCTAGTACGATGCCTGAAAATATTGATAAGTGGGCATCTTTAGGCAAAAAAAATATTTTTGGTGATACAGTTAAGGTTGTAGAGATGCAAAGTGAAGCTGGGGCTATTGGAATGGTTCATGGTAGTCTTCAGTCTGGACTTTTAACTAGTACTTATACTGCTAGTCAAGGATTACTTTTAATGATTCCTAATATGTATAAGATTGCGGGTGAAATGTTACCTGGTGTTATTCATGTGGCGGCTAGAAGTTTGGCTGCGCATGCTTTAAGTATTTTTGGTGATCATCAAGATGTTTATGCGACTAGGGGGACTGGTTTTTGTATGCTGGCTTCTTCTAGTGTTCAGGATGCTTATTATTTAGGCTTGGTAAGTCATTTATCGGCTGTGAAGGCGTCACTTCCTTTTATGCATTTTTTTGATGGTTTTAGAACTAGTCATGAATTTAATAAAATAGATATTTTTGAAGATGGTGAAATTAAAGATTTACTTGATTTAGCTGCTTTAGAAAAATTTAGAAATAGGGCTTTAAATCCTAATAATCCTGTTACTAGGGGTACTAATCAAAATGGTGATATTTATTTTCAAGTAATGGAATCACGCAATAAATTTTATGATAATGCGGTAGATGTTGTGTGCGATTATTTGGATAAGATAAATGAGAAAGCAGGAACTAATTATAAGCCTTTTAATTATTATGGTGGTCCTAATGCTAGCAAGGTTATCGTGGCAATGGGGTCTGTTTGTGAGACTATTAAAGAAACTATTGATTATTTAGGTGATGATTTTGGTTTAATTGAAGTTCATTTATATAGACCTTTTAGTGCGAAACATTTAGCTTCAGTTTTGCCTGAAAGTGTAAGTAAAATAGCTGTTTTAGATAGAACTAAGGAAGCTGGAAGTAGTGGGGAACCTCTTTATTTAGATGTGGTAAATACTTTAAAGGATAGGAATATTACAGTTGTTGGTGGTAGATATGGTTTATCTAGCAAAGATACGACACCGGGAATGATTAAGGCGGTATTTGATAGTTTAGATAACCCTAAAAATAATTTTACTATTGGTATTGATGATGATGTTACACATTTAAGTTTAGATTATAGTGATTTGGAAATTTCAGGGAATGATACTTCATTTTTACTTTATGGATATGGTAGTGATGGAACTGTAAGTACGGCTAAAACATTATTAGAGATTGCTGGTGATTATAGTGAAGACTATGTTCAAGGGTATTTTGAATATGATTCTAAAAAATCTGGTGGGGTAACGGCTTCACATTTAAGATTTTCACCTGATAAAATTAGAAAAACTTATTTTGTTTCACATCCTAAATTGGTATTAGTTACTAAGGATTCTTATTTTAAAGAATTTGATGTGGTTAGTAATAGTGCTGAAGATGGAATTTTAATTATCAATACGATTAAAACTGATGATGAAGTTAATGAGATGCTTAGTCCATATAAAAAAGTTCTTAAGGATAGAAATATTAAAGTTTATACAATTAATGCTTATGAGCTTGCGCGTAAGTGTGGTTTAGGTAATAAAATTAGTATGATTATGGCTAGTGTAATTTTAAAATTGTCTGATTTATTTAATTATGATGAAGGTATTAATTTACTTAAGGAAATTATTAATAAGAAATTTTCTATTAAAAGTAAGGATTTAGTTTCTTCAAATATTTTAGGGGTAGATGAAGCTTCTAATTATTTGAAAATGATTAGTTTAGATGATAATATTAGTGAACTTAATTTTGATATTAATAGTGTATATGAGGGTGTTAGTCATAGACTTGGTAATGAACTTAAGGTTTCTGATTTTAAGGGTATGGAAGATGGAACTATGCATCATACTTGTCCTAATGGAAGGGTTTTAAGTGATATTGTACCTAAATGGCTTAATGAAAATTGTATTCAATGTGGTATGTGTAGTTTAGTTTGTCCACATGGGGTTATTAGACCTTTCTTACTTGATAAGGATGAATATGAAAAGGCTCCTATTAATATTAAGGAAAAATGTTTACCGGCTTTAGGTATTCCTGAACATTATTTTATAATTAGTGTTTCTAAGGAAAATTGTACAGGATGCGGTGTTTGTATTAATACTTGCCCTGGTAAGAAGGGTGAGAAGGCTTTAGCTTTTCATAAGTATACTAGTGATGATGAGTTTGATTATTTAGTTAATAATGTTAGTGAAAAGGATTTGGTTAAATTAGAAACTATTAAGGGTAGTCAACTTAAGAAACCTAAATTTGCTTTCCACGGGGCATGTGCGGGATGCGGAGAAACGCCTTATATTAAATTACTTACCCAAATGTTTGGTGATAATTTAATGATTGCGAATGCGACTGGATGTTCTTCTATTTATGGTGCTTCGATGCCTGATATGCCTTATAGTTTACCTTGGGCGAATAGTTTGTTTGAAGATAATGCGGAGTTTGGTTATGGAATGCTTGTAGCTTATGAAACTATGAGAAATAGAATTAGAAAATATATGGAAAGTCATGATGATGAGTTATTTACTAAATGGCTTAATAATTCTAATGATTATAAAATAACTAAGGAAGTTTATGAAAAGATAGATTATGAGAAACATCCTGAACTTAAGCCTTTAAAAGAATATATTGTTTCTAGAAGTATATGGGCTGTCGGAGGCGATGGCTGGGCTTATGATATTGGCTTTGGTGGAATTGATCATGTTTTATCTAGTGGTGATAATATTAATATTTTAGTATTAGATAGTCAGGTTTATTCTAATACTGGAGGCCAATCTTCTAAAGCAACTCCTAAAGGTGCGGTAGCGCAGTTTGCGGCTATGGGTAAAAAGAATAGTAAAAAGGATTTAGCGCGTATTGCGATGAGCTATCCTAATGTATATGTGGCTCAAGTTAGTTTAGGAGCTAATATGATGCAAGTGATTAAGGCTTTTGAGGAAGCGGGCAAGCATAATGGACCATCGATTATTATTGCTTATACACCTTGTATTTCTCATGGTATTAAAGGTGGTATGGGTGAGAGTGTTAATATGGAAGCTTTAGCTACTAAATGTGGTTATTTTCCAACTTTTAGATATAATGGAGGGTTTATTTTAGATAGTAAAAATCCAGATTTTGATTTATATGAAGACTTTTTAAATAGACAAACAAGATTTACAATGCTTAATGCTGTTAATCCTGAAAAGGCTAAAGAATTACTTTTAGAAAACAAGGAAAATGCGATTAAGAGGTTTGAATATTATAAGAGTTTAGTTAAAGAAGACAAATAAGGTAATGCTTATTTGTTTTTTTAGGGGAGAAATTTCAAAAAAATGCAATTTTTTTTGATTTCTTGCAGGAATTCGATATAGTTTTATCGTATATTATATATAAGAGAATAAAAAAGGGCAAAACCAAAAAGAAAGAAGGTTTTGTTTAATGAATTACTATAATGAAATAAAAGATACATTAATAAAAAATGAAATGTATAAAAAGGCAAAGGACTATTCTAAAAATAAAAGTGATTTAAATAGTTATTATGAAGTTGGAAGATTGTTAATAGAAGCCCAAGGTGGGGAGGAGAGGGCCAAATATGGCAATAAACTCATTAAAGAATATTCTGAAAGACTAACTAAAGAGTTAGGGAAAGGATATGATGTTACAAATCTGAAAAGAATGCGACAGTTTTATTTGGTTATTCAAAAAGGTGCCCCACTGGAGCACCAATTAACCTGGTCACACTATAAGGAATTATTAGCTATTAAGGATTTATGTAAATTAAAATATTATATTAAAATTACAGAGCATTTAAAATTGTCTAAGAGAGAATTACATGAAAAAATAAAATCAAAAGAATATGAAAGAATAGGATATAAAGAAGAATTATCTGAACCTAAAGTAAATACTTTGATTAAAGATCCAATTGTCATTCAAAGTAAAAATATCCCTGAAAAAGTAACTGAGTATGCACTTCATAATTTAATTTTAGAGAATATGGATGAATTTTTAAAACAATTAGGAGTAGGTTTTACTTATGCGGGGCATGAGGTGAAACTTAAAATTGGAAATAATAAACATTCAATAGATTTTTTACTTTTTAATTATAAATTTAATTGTTTTGCGGTTATTGAAATTAAAGTTACTTCATTTAAGGCAGAACATATTGGTCAGATAAAGAAATATATAAACTATGTTGATGAAAATATTAAAGAACCTTTTAATGATAAAACAGTAGGAGTTATTATTTGTAAAGAAGTTAATGGTTATGTTTTAAAGTATTGTACTGATGATAGAATATTTACTACTACTTATGAATTGATTGGAGGATGAATAAAATGAATTACTATAATGAAATAAAAGATACATTAATAAAAAATGAAATATATAAAAAAGCAAAGGACTATTCTAAAAATAAAAGTGATTTAAATAGTTATTATGAAGTTGGAAGATTGTTAATAGAAGCCCAAGGTGGGGAGGAGAGGGCCAAATATGGCAATAAACTCATTAAAGAATATTCTGGAAAGTTAACTAAGGAACTTGGCAAGGGACATACATACACTGATTTAAGCAGGATGCGACAATTTTATTTGTTGTGTAAAAAACTTGCTGCAGTGCCGCAACAATTAACTTGGAGCCACTATAAAGAATTATTACCGCTAAAGGATATTAATGCAATAAAATATTATATTTACATTTGTGAAAAACAAAATATTCCTTATCGTGAACTTGGAAGAAGAATAAAATCAAAAGAATATGAAAGAATAGGATATAAAAGTGAGTTAGATAATCCCAAAGTAAATACTTTAATTAAAGATCCAATTTTAATAAAAGCTAAAAATATTCCTGAGAAAGTAAGTGAATACGCACTTCATAATTTAATTTTAGAAAATGTGAATGACTTTTTAAAAGAACTAGGTGAAGGATTTTCTTACATTGATCATGAGGTAAAAATTAAAATAGGCGCTAATTATAATAGAATAGATTTTTTACTTTTTAATTATATTTATAACAGATTTATTGTAGTGGAACTTAAGGTAACCGAATTTAAAGCAGAATATGCTGGACAAACTATTAAATATATGAATTATATAGATAAGCATTTAAAAAAGCCATTTCATGATAAAACGGCTGGAATAATAGTTTGTAAAAAAAATAATAAATATATTTTAGAATATATAGGATTTGATAATTTGTTTGTATCCACTTATGAACTACAAACATTAAATAAATAACTGTAAAATTGTGTTTAATTTTTGCTTTGTTTAATTTTTGTTTTTTAAAACATGTTATAATTTAAATAACAAAAAAGGATAGGTACCCCCTGAAAGGACCTATCCAAATAAAAGAATAAAAAGGGGCTGGCTAGTTTACACTAGCGCCAATCCAATATAAATTGAATTGGTGATATATATATTATCACAAAATTTAAATATGTCAAGATAAAATATAATTTTTTTAGAAAAAAGGTGATTTAATGGATTTAAAGGAAATAAAAGGAATTAGTATCAATGGTGTTCGTAATTTTAATAATTTAGGTATTTATAATACTTCTGATTTAATTCAGTATTATCCATTTAGATATGAGGTTTTAGAAAAGACTGATATGAATAATGTTAATGATGGTGATAAGGTTATAATAGACGGTATATGTGAAAATACGCCTAATGTCTATTATATTTCTAGAAAACTTAATAAAATGTCTTTTAGAATTAATACGGGAACTAAGATTATGAATGTAGTTATATTTAATAGAGCGTTTCTTAAAAATAATTTATCTATGGGTAAAGAAATTACAATTATTGGTAAATATGATATGAAGCATAATACTATCACAGCTAGCGATATTAAACTTGGCTTATTAAAGGAAACGGTTATTAATCCTATTTATCATTCTTCTAGCAAGTTAAATAGTAAAAAAATTAATAAGGTTATTAATTCGGTTATTGGGAAAGAAAATATTTTGGATTATATCCCTGATGCTTTAAATGAAAGATATCATTTTATGGACAAAAATAGGGCCGTTTATTTAGTGCATAATCCTTCTAATATGAAATTAGTTAATGAAGCTTTGGAAAAATTAAAATATGAAGAATTATTTTTGTTTATGCTTAAAATGAATTATTTAAAATCTAATAATACTAAAAGTGATGGTCTTAAAAGAGAAATTGATTATGCCTTAGTGGAAAAATTTATTAATGATCTTCCTTTTGATTTAACCTGCGATCAGATGAAAAGTGTTAAAGATATTTATAATGATTTAACTTTACCTAAACGAATGAATAGGTTATTACAAGGTGATGTTGGAAGTGGGAAGACAATTGTATCTTTTATTGCTTTATATATTAATTATTTAGGTGGATATCAAGGCGCTTTAATGGCTCCTACGGAAATTCTAGCAATTCAACATTACAATAATATTAAAAAGCTTTTACCTAATCTTAACGTAGCCTTATTAACCGGAAAAATGAAAGCTAAAGAAAGAAGAGAAGCTTTGGAAAAAATTAGTAATGGTGAAATTGATGTTATTATTGGAACTCATGCTTTAATTAGTGATGATGTTATTTATAAAAATTTAGGTTTAGTTATAACTGATGAACAACATCGTTTTGGAGTAAATCAAAGAGGTAATTTAAAAAATAAAGGTATTACTCCTGATATTTTATATATGAGTGCGACACCTATTCCTAGAACTTATGCTTTAACTTTATATGGCGATATGGATATTTCTAGTATTAGAACGATGCCTAGTGGTAGAAAGCCGGTTAAAACTATTTTAAAATCTAATAAGGAAATTAAGGATGTTTTATATATGATGCTTGAGGAAATTAAAAAGGGTCATCAAATTTATGTAATCGCCCCTTTAGTTGAAGAGAGCGAAACTATGGATATGGAAAACGTGTATGAGCTTGAAGAAAAGATGAATAAGGCATTTGGAAAGGTAGCTAAAGTTGGAGTTTTACATGGTAAAATGAAAGCTAATGAAAAAGATGAAATCATGGATAAGTTTAAGAATAATGAGATTCAGATTTTAATTAGTACAACAGTTATTGAAGTTGGTGTGGATGTGGCTAATGCGACGATGATTGTTATTTTTGATAGCTATCGTTTTGGATTATCGGCTTTACATCAATTGCGTGGTCGTGTAGGGCGTAATGAATTAGAATCGTATTGTGTTTTAATTAGTGATAGAGAAGCTAAAAGACTTGATATTTTAACACATACTAATGATGGATTTAAGGTAAGTGAAGAGGACTTTTTATTACGTGGTAGTGGTGATTTATTTGGATTTAGACAAAGTGGTGATATGAACTTTAAACTGGCAGATATTAAAAGGGATTATGATTTAATGCTTAGGGCTAAAGAAGATAGTGAGAGATTTTTAAATAGTTCGGATTATAATAGTGAGAAATATAAGCATATTATTAATGCTACTGAAGAATCAGTTAATCTAGATTAGAAGGGATGATATTATGAATAAGGTAGTGGTAATTGGATGTGGCAACGTTGGCATGGCATATATATTTGCTTTAGTTAATGGAAATAATAATGTATCTGAAATTGTAATGATTGATAAGGATACTGAAAAAATAGAAGGCGAAAAAATGGATTTATGTCATACTTTGAATTATATCTCTAGTAGTATTAAATTAAAAGTTGGTGATTATAGTGATTTGGACGATGCCGATATTGTTTGTATTACAGCTGGGCCTAGTCAAAGTAATGATAACCGTCTTAAGGATTTAGAAAAAGCAAATGTTATTTATAAAGATATTTTTGATAAGATCAAGAAAACTAAATTTGATGGTATTTTATTAATTGCCAGTAATCCACTTGATGTTATGAGTTATTTAGCTTATAAATATTCGGGTTTACCTAGTAGTAAGGTTATTGGCTCAGGAACTAGTTTAGATACTTCAAGACTTAAATATATGATGTCGGAAAAGCTTGATATTAATCCTAAAAGCATTCATGCTTATGTTATTGGTGAACACGGAGATTCACAATTTGCCTTTTGGAGTGCGGCTAATATAGCTGGTGAGGGTATTACTAAATTTTTAACCGAAGAAGATATGTTAAAATTGGAAAGTGATACAAGATGTGCGGCTTATGAAATTGGAAGTCGCAAAGGATCTACTTATTATGGTATTTCAATGGCATTAGTAAGAATTACTAATGCGATTTTAAATGATGAGGATGCAATAATACCAGTTTCTAATTATGATGAAACAAATGATGTTTATGTAAGCACGCCTTGCGTTATTGGTAGAAATGGAATAAAACAAAGAATTTATTTGAACTTAACAAAAGGGGAAGAAGAAAAATTACAAAATTCTATTGATATCATTAGATGTGCGATTGATAGTTTAAAATGATTTACATGAAGTATAAAATTTAAAAGAAAAAAATATTGACATTTTTTGTTTAATACTTTATACTTGTTATAGCATAGATATAGTATCAATAAAATTATCTATGTAGGAATACTTACGGTTTATAATGTGAGTGTTCTGACCAAAACCCCCTGAAGGAGCCATTGAGCTCCTCTTTTTTGTTTGTTTAAGGATTGTGTGTTATAATTTTTTTGGATAGTAAAGTTGGAGGATATTTATATGAATGATATTTTGCAAAGTAAATACATAGATGACTTTAACAAAATTTATGAATTGTTATCTAATACTTTGGATAAATATACTACTGAATTTTTAGAAGTTAAAGGTGTTGCTAATCCTTTGCTAGCTAAAAATAAAGTGTTGGAACAGTTAAAAATGTGTAGTAATGATGAACAATATGTTCAAATAGTAGATAGTTATTTACAAAGTTTTCATCAAGGGCATTTATTTTTGAAAAAGCCAGAAGAAAAGAAAGCTGAAGTTATACCTTTAATTGTAAAATATGTTGATGGAAAGTATGTAGCTAGTATATCTAATAATGATAGTTTGGAAGGTAAGGAAATTACTGCTATAAATGGGATACCGATAGGTGAGTATGTTGTTAATCATACTTTTGAAACTGGCGACAGGATCTTTTCATTTGATAAAAATGGGCTTTTATATAATCCTGAATTTAAAATAAATGATGATAGTTGTAATTTAACGATGTTAGATGGAAGTATAGTGGCATTAGATAAAATCCCTGTGAAAGACGCTATAGAAATAATGTCTCAAAAAAATGGTATTAATAAGGAAAATGTAAGATGTGGGTATTTAAATGGAAGTAATATTCCTTATATTAGTATTCAATCTTTTGCTAGACAAGGAGAGAAAAAAGAAGCAGATAAGAAAATAATAGAGTCTTTTGCTAGAGAACTTAATGAGAAAGGAGCAACTGATATTGTTATAGACATTCGTGGTAATGGTGGAGGAACTGATGAGTATTTTGACTATTTAGGTGCTTTTGCGGATAGAGATTATACACAAGAACACGAGTATGAGCAATTGGTTGGATTAAGCGGTAATGAGTTGAACGAAATCTATGGGAAATCAGAAGATGTTGATATAACTCTCCAAAGGCTAGAGAAAAATCCTAATGGAGAAATTGGAAGTCATGTTTCAGTTATACCTAATGGTAACTCGAAGATTAAAAATAGAATTTTGTTGGTAGATGGAGAAGTTTTTTCTTCGGCTGATAAGTTTACTAAAACAGCGCAAGGCAGTGGATTTGCTAAAGTCGTAGGGTCACAACCAACTGCTGGTGATGGGAAGGGAATAACTACTTATTCAGTTGATACACCTATTTTAAGAGATTCTGGAATAAGTATTACAATGCCATCTTCAATGGGGTTAGATTTTAGTGAGTTTCAAACTACTCCTGATTATATTGTCCCCGAAAATGATTTAACAACAGATGCAGTATTATCAGCTTGCCCACAAATTATGGAACAAATAAAAAATGAAAATCAATTTTCTTCAGAGACGCAAGAAATACTTAACCAAGCTGATAATTTATTAGAAGCTTCTGAATTAAATAAGGGTCAAGAACAGTTTTCTTCAAAAACTTCAGAACTACTTCATCAGGCGGATAGTTTACTTAATGAATCTAGAAAAAAACAAGGTAAAAGTCCCGAACATCAAGGGTTAGGTAATTCTTCAATGGTAATTTCTTTATCTTCAATTGGAGGAGAAGGAAGAACACGATAAAAAAACTTACATAATGTAAGTTTAACCCAAAGCAATATCTAGTATCATCATGATAGAAAAGCCTATTAAGGTAAAGAGGGCCATAAGGTCCTTTTTTTTGTTTGTTTGACTTTCTGGGATTAGTTCTTCAACAACAACGTATATCATAGCGCCTGCTGCAAATGCAAGTAAGAATGGTAATAAAATTTGTACCTTTATAATTAATATAGCGCCAATAATTCCAGCAATTGGTTCAACAATCCCGCTTAACTGTCCAATAAAAAATGATTTATTACGGCTTAAGCCTTCACGTCTAAGTGGCATACTTACAGCTGTACCTTCTGGAAAGTTTTGAAGACCAATTCCTAATGCTAAAGTCCAAGCAGCAATTAAAGTAGCGCCCTCTAATCCGTAAACTACTGAACCAAAGGCAACACCAACGGCCATACCTTCTGGAATATTGTGCAAAGTTATTGAACTTACTAACATAATACAACGTTTTTTATTGAAATGATCGTCTTTTTGCGGATGTCTTTTTTCATATATATCATATATTTTATCACCAATAAATAATAGTAAGCCACCACTAAAAAATCCAATAAAAACCACTAGCCACGGTATTAACTTTAGATTTTCCGCCATTGTTATTGCTGGAGCAATCAAAGAGAAAAATGATGCCGCAATCATTACGCCTCCAGCAAACCCTAACATACCGTCCATTAAGTTTTTATTTATTTTTTTGAAAAAGTATACTAAAGATGCCCCAATAGCCGTTATGCTCCAAGTAAATAAAGTTGCCAGTCCTGCTTGAATTATGGGATTTAAAGATAGAATTTGATTTATCATACATACCTCCACTGTTTATAGTTTATTCTTTTATGTTTATATGTACTGGGCGATTAACTAATTTTATGGCTATATATTATTTTACTTTGTGGTATAATGAAGATAATGAAAGAAGGTATGAATATGAAAAAAAATAGCGAATTTGAAATTTTGCCCCCTAAGTTTGATGTATCTTATATAACTGAAATTGGAAATTTGGTATCTGGAAGTATAGATAATATTCCTAAAGATGCATTTGGTGCTTTTGTAGATGTTTATGCACCTTATCTTACCAAAGATAATAAGGAATTTTCATTATCTGCATCTCATCTGTTTATGATTGGAGAGAAAATGTTAATTAGTGAAGCTTTAGATAAAACTAAATGTGAGGCTGCTAGAAAAAGACTTGAATACATTTTACATAAAGGTGTGTTAGATGTTGTTTATCCTTATATTGAAGGTAATGATATTATGATGGAAAATTCGAATGATTTTTATCCTTTGCATTATTCTGACGTTGTTTGTAAAACACATGAAGAATTTGTTGAACAATTAAAAATGTCACATTCACGTTTTAATCAGTTTGTAGAATTGATTAAAAATTATTATAACGATTAAAATAAAAGATATATTATTAGGAAAGAAGGTATGAATATGAAAAACAAAAAAATAACAAGAAAAATAACTCAAGGAATGTATGTTTTAACTACTAAAAATGGTGGTTGTATTGTTGATGCAGTATCACAAATTAGTGCCGGCGATAATCCTTTAATTGCAGTTTCGGTAATGAAAAAGAATTATACTAATGAACTACTTAAAGATAATGAAAAGTTTGCTTTATCAGTATTAGATATGGACGTTAATCCAGAAATTATTAAGACATTTGGTTTTAATTCTATGCGTGATATTAATAAATTTGAAAATGTAGAAACAACGATAGTTGATGACGTAAATATAATTGATAATTCTTTAGGCTATATGATTTTAGAAAAAATTGATTCTATTGATAATGATACACATACTTTATTTATTGGTAGATTAATAGAAGCAGATATGTTTGAAGATAAAGAACCAATGAGTTATGGCTATTATCAAGAACACAAAGAGGAATTATTAAAAGTAACAACTGAAAAAAGTAAAACAGCTTGGGTTTGTACTATTTGCGGTTACATTTATTATGGTGATGAATTACCAGAAGATTTTACATGCCCAATATGCGGAGTAGGTAGAAACTTATTTAAAAAACAGGGTTAATGATGAACAATACTATAAATAATAAACTTGATAGTTTATCTAAATCTAATTTTAGAAGTAAATTTCATTTAAAAGAAACTGATAAAGAATATATTAATAAGAAAGGATTGGGAGTTATAAAGGAGCATGCTTATGATTTTATTAATAAAAGACTTGCTCCTAGTTATATTCCAAACGACGGGAAACAAACACCGATGAAAGGACATCCCGTTTTTATCTCTCAGCACGCCACTGGAACTTGTTGTAGAGAATGTTTATATAAGTGGCATCATATTCCCAAAAATATTAGTTTAAATGAAAAGCAAGTAGATTATATAGTTGATATTATAATGGCATGGATTGCTAGGGAAATTAGTGGTTGATGCCTTTTTTATTTTGTATTAAATATTTTTCCCATTGTTTTACTTTTTAATCACATTATTGTGCGTTATTTTGTGAGTAATATTATAAGTGTTAAAGGAGGGATGTATATGTGTACAGCTGCCACATATAATACCAAAGACCATTATTTTGGCCGTAACTTAGATTTGGATTACTCTTACAATCAGACAGTAACAATAACCCCACGTAATTTTGCTTTTAAATTCCGTAAGGCAAAAGTATTAGAAAGACACTATGCGATTATTGGAATGGCTTATGTTGTAGATGATTATCCATTATACTATGATGCGATTAATGAAAAAGGTTTAGGCATGGCCGGACTTAATTTTGAAGGTAATGCCGATTATAAAGAGATAGATACAAGTAAAGATAATATTTCACCTTTTGAGTTTATTCCCTGGATTTTAGGGCAATGTTCTAATATTTCCGAGGTAAAAGAATTACTTAATAATATAAATTTGGCCAATATTAACTTTAGTGATGAACTTCCACTTTCGCCTTTACATTGGATGATTTCTGATAAAGAAAAATCAATTGTCGTTGAAAGTGTTAAAGAAGGACTAAAAGTATATGATAATCCAGTAGGAGTACTTACTAATAATCCGACATTTGATATTCAATTATTTAATTTGAATAATTATATAGCTTGCGGACCAAAGCAACCTAATAATAATTTTTCAAAAAATATTAATTTAGATTTATATAGTCGTGGTATGGGAGGAATTGGAATTCCTGGAGATTTATCTTCATCATCACGTTTTGTTAAGGTAGCATTTACAAAATTAAATTCAGTTTCAGGTGATACTGAGTCTGAAAGTATTAGTCAATTTTTCCATATTCTTGGTTCAGTAAATCAACAAAAAGGACTTACTAATGTTGGTGATGATAAATTTGAATATACTATTTACAGTTCATGCTGCAACATGGACAAAGGTATTTATTATTATACGACATATGAAAATAGCCAAATAACTGGCATTTGTATGAACAAAGAAGATTTGGAAGCAGATAAAATTGTTAGCTATCCACTTGTTACAGGACAACAAATTAATTTTCAAAATTAATTTTTCACATAGATTAAATTTTCTTATTTTCAGGGCAAATCATATTATGTTTTGTCCTTTTTAAAAAAGGAGGCCTGAGATATGGATGTTATTTTAGAAGCAATAATAATATTAGGTACGATAATTTTCGGCACCATATTTACATTTAAAGATTCCGAAGAGTCAAAGAAAATTTGTACTATTTCACTTGGTATTTTTATACTTATTTGTGTAGGCTTTTCAGTAACGCAGGTACTTACAGTATTTCATGTACTTGATGTTAATATAAAATATACACCAGTTCAAATATTATCCATGATTGCAATTATTTATTGGTTTGTATTTGGACTAAAAAAAATACCAGTATTTACGGGTAAATGAAAATAATGGATAATCCATTATTTTTTTGGAAAAAATGCATTTTTTTCATTTTTAACAAGGAATTTGCCTTACTAATATCGTATATTATATATGAAAAATAAAATTGGGCACCATTAGAAAGAAGGAAAAAATATGACAGATATTATTGCTAAAGAAAAAGAAATAAAGAATATGATATACGAGATTAGAGGAAAACAAGTAATGTTAGATAGTGATTTGGCTAGATTATATGGATGTGCAAATGGAACAAAGGATATAAACAAAGCGGTAAAAAGAAATATTAATAAATTTCCTGAAGATTTTTATTTTGAATTAAATGGAAATGAATATAAAAATATTCTAAGGTTCCAAAATGGAACCTTAGAATTAAAACAAGGTGAATATTCAAAATATTTACCTCATGTATTTACTGAACAAGGGGTAGCTATGCTGGCTTCCGTTTTAAAAACAGAAAAGGCGGAAGAAATAAGTGTTAATATAATGAGAGCTTTTGTAGAAATGAGAAAGTTTATTTTT
>CANRSQ010000015.1 GCA_947642475.1 uncultured Mycoplasmatota bacterium | reverse complement strand
TTTATCAAGGATAACATTTGTCTATATTGTTTTAGTTAAGAAAAAAGAAGCTTATCTGAAAGCTTCGATTTCTTCTTTTTCTAAACCAGTAACTTCTGAAATAAATTTAATATCAGTTCCTTTGGCAAGCATATTTTTAGCAATTTCTATTTGTTTTTCTTTTGAGCCCTGTTCAATACCTTGTTCTAAACCCTGTTCTAAACCTTGTTCAATGCCTTCTTGTAAAAGACGTTTTTTCATTTGACTTTCTACTAAGGCATCAAGTTTTTCTTTTTCCCATTCGTGTAATATGAAATTATCGTTACTCATTATAACCACATCCCTCCTTTTTGCTTAGCAGCTATTAGCTAACTAAAAAGAGATAGGGAAAACTATTTTAGTTTCTCTATCTCTTCTTTGGTTAATCCTGTAACTTTTGATATTGTTTCAATATTAATGTTTTCTACAAGCATATTTTTAGCAATTTCTATTTGTTTTTCTTTTGAACCCTGTTCAATACCTTGTTCTAAACCCTGTTCTAAGCCTTGTTCTAAACCCTGTTCTAAACCTTGTTCAATGCCTTCTTGTAAAAGACGTTTTTTCATTTGACTTTCTACTAAGGCATCAAGTTTTTCTTTTTCCCATTCGTGTAATATGAAATTATCGTTACTCATTATAACCACATCCCTTATAATTTTATTCCTTTCGTTAGGTGTGAGTATTTTATCTAATATATCATAAAGTTCAGTAAAACTTTCTGAAGTAAGCATCGCAAGCCATATATCAGATTTTTTTGTAGTACCTTTATTATAAAATAAATATCTATAATAAGCAAGAAATTTTACTACAACTTTCTTATTTTCGTTGTATATTTTTCCAGTATTTATTCCATAAGGGACAATTACATCTTCACCAAATACTACTTGCTTTTCCATTGCGTTTAAGTTAAGTTGATATAAAAATTTTTCATCTAATAATTTATAATCATCTCCTTTTTCTAAAAGAAGACTATTTGCCTTATCTACATACATTAGATTTCTAAGTTTTATATCATCAAAATATTTACGATTCATTTCGATATCAATATGAATGTTTTTATTTAAGACAACATATACATCTAATGTTTTTTGATATTCATTATTATTAGTTTTTGTTAGCTCATTAGGATTGATTTTCATCTTACATTTTTTTGGGTCGACTATTCTTTCTAAGTCTAGAACTTCAAATAAAAATTGTTTAAGAATTTTAGGATTAAGTTCAAATACTCTTTTAAAAGAAAAATCATAAGTTAAAGGAACCATTTTCATTTCTTCGCTTAATTTTTCTAAGTCCTCTCTTGTAAAATCATTATTAATGATTTTTAAAATATCTGCTTTTTTATTTTTTTCTTCAGTCATTTTTCTTCTTCCTTTCTTTTGCAGAATTGTTAGTGAATTAAGCCATTACCAGATTTATTCTTTTTTTACTTTCCTACCTTCATATATAATATACGATATTTGTTAGGCAAATTCCTTGTTAAAAATGAAAAAAATTGTAAAAATGCAAAACTTCCTTTTTTGTAAGAAAAATAATGCAGATTTGGCATTTTGTAGTTTGACACAAACGATATGTTAATATATAATATCATGAGTAAAAAAATGTTAAGCAACCCTTTATTTAAGGGAATTAGTTAAATATTTATACAAAATATGATAAAATTATAATAGATGGAAGTGATATAATGTTTAAACAGCTTAAAATATTAGATGAAAAAGACAAGAGACTTCGTCAAATTAGCAAAGAAGTTACTTTGCCTTTATCTAAGCAAGATAAAGAAACTATTGATAAAATTATTAAGCAATTGACATATAGCCAAATTGAAGAATTATCTGAAAAATATGATTTAAGACCTGGTATGGGTCTTGCCTTTCCTCAGCTTGGAATTCTTAAAAGAATTATTGTTATTGTTTACGAATATGAAGAAGGAAAGTTTGAAAATTATGTAGTTGTTAATCCAAAAATTATTAGTCATTCTGAAGAAATGGTGGCCTTGGAAACTGGTGAAGGATGTTTAAGTGTTAACCGTGAGGTTGATGGACATGTTCCTAGATATGCAAGAATTACTTTAACTGGTTATGATGTCGATGGTAATAAGTTATCTTTAAGATTAAGAGAAGAACTTGCGGTTGCCTTTCAACATGAAGTTGATCATTTAAATGGTATTTTATTCTTTGATAAGATTAATAAGAAAAAGCCTTTTTATTCTGAAAACGAAATAAGGCTAATTTAGGAGGATTTATGAAAAGTAAGTATAAATATTTAATTTTAATTGCAATTACAGTTATTACATCAATATTAATTTATAATTATATTGAGGCTTCTACGCAAGTTGATGTTTATGACGATGTTTTAAATGTTCAAAATGCGAAGGAAAATGAGATTTTAGCTAACACTAACTTCTCTATTGATAATCCTAATGTTATTCTTAATCCTTATGATGTTTCTCCTTTATCAGCGTTTGTGATTTTTCAAACTAAGGATTTATCGACAGCGACTGTAACTATTAAGGGTAAAGATGGCGATGAGGATATTGTTAATACATTCTTACCTAGCAAGGAACATATTTTACCTATTTATGGATTATATCCTGATTATGAAAATACAGTTATTGTTAGTTCTAGTGACGAAGAAAAAGTTTTAAAAATTAAAACTGGTGTTTTACCTGATGATGTTAAAAATGCGACTGATGTTAATAGTGAAAATACTGGTTCTGAGTTTTATTTTACTACTTCTGAAAATGGCAAACCTGTTGGTTATGATAAAAATGGTAATGTTAGATGGTATTTAACTAAAAATTACAAATGGGAATTTAATAGACTTAGCAATGGTCATATTTTATTAGGTAATGATGATTTGATTAGTGAACCATATTATTCTATGGGACTTGTTGAAATGGATATGCTTGGTAAAATATATTTTGAATACAATATTCCTGGTGGTTATCATCATGATGTATTTGAACTTAATAATGGTAATTTCCTTGTAACTTCAAATAATTTTGAAGGTGGGACTATTGAAGATTATGTAGTAGAAATTGACAGAAATACTGGGGCTATTGTTAAAAGTATTGATTTATATGATTTATTACCTAATGATGATGGTACTACATGGCTTAAGTTAAATTCTTTGGTTTATGATTCTAAAACTAATTCTATTACTGTTTGTGGCAGTAACAAAAATATGATTATTAATATTGATTATAATAGTGGAGAAATTAACTGGATTATTGCTGATAAGATTGAAAAAGGATTTGAAAAATATTTATTAAAAACTTCTGATGATGTTATGTTCCCTACTACCCCAAATGGTCTTGTATTAACTGATTCTGGAAAATATGCTTTTATTAATACTGATAATGATGATAATTATATTACTATTTATGATGTAGATAGAGTTAATAAGGTTCTTAAATCTTCTGATAGTATTTTGCTTGGTTCTAAAGCTTTATATACTAATTTAAATTACAGTGATGGTTCTTTTATTGTTAGTATGGATAAATCTATTAAAAAAGTTATTGATGAGGATGTAACTGATGTATTTACTACAAATAAGGATATTTACAGCTCTAAATATATGGATATATATGCTGGTGATGTATATATTATTGGTAAGGGCCAAAGACTTGGTAATATTGGAGTTACTGAGACTATTACTAATCGCAATATATTATTTTGGAAACATGATGATTCTATTTATAAAAAATATAAATTATCGCTTTATAAGGATGCGAATAGACTTGTATTAAATGGAACTTTTAAGAAAAATGATTCTGTACAAATTATTTTAGACAATGTTTTTGATAAAAATACTTATGACGTTTCTATTTCTGAAAGTCCTTATATTGAAGAGACTTCTGAAGGCAAAAAAGTTAATGTTTCTACTTATATTAATGAAGAAGGAATGAGTGGTAAATATTATATTTATTTAAAAATAAATGGAACTACTTATAAACTTAATAAATATGTATGGTTTTATTAAAAAAGAAATTGTGTGATTACAATTTCTTTTTTATATTTTATTATATTTTTGAATGAAGTCTTCATAATTCATTTGTTTATCGATGTATGTTCCATCTGGTTCAATATATATTAATCTATTTGATACTTCTTCTATTAATTCGGTATCGTAACTTGAAAATATTATTGGGCCGTCGAATTTAAGCATTGCTTTATTTAGGCTTTGAATTGATTCGATATCTAAGTGGTTTGTTGGTTCATCTAGTAATAATACGTTTCCTTTATTCATCATCATTTTAGAAAACATTAATCTTACTTTTTCACCACCTGATAAAACATTTACTTGTTTTAGTGATTCTTCACCGGAAAATAGCATTCTACCTAGAAAACCTCTTAGATAACTATCTTCTTTATTTTCTGAGTATTTTCTTAGGAAATCTACTAATATTTCTTTTCCTTGGAAATAGTTATCATGATTTTTTGGAAAATATGAGAATATTACGGTTGAACCTATTTTTATTTCGCCGCTATCTGGAGTTATTTCTCCGGTTAATATTTTGAATAATGTTGTTTTGGCTATTTCATTTTCACCGATTAGAGCGATTTTATCTTCTGGTCTAACGGTTAGATTAAAGTTATTTAATATTTGTTTTCCATCGATTGTTACGTTTATTTTTGATAAATGAATTATTTCTTTTCCTAGTCTTCTTTCATATTCAAAGTTGATATATGGATATTTTCTTGTTGATGGTTTTAGCTCTTCTAGTTCTATTTTTTCTAATAGTTTTTTTCTTGATGTTGCTTGTTTTGATTTTGAGGCGTTAGCTGAGAATCTGGCGATGAATGTTTGTAATTCTTTTATTTTTTCTTCTTTCTTTTTATTACTATCGTTTATTTGTCTTTGCATTAATTCGTTTGATTGATACCAGAAATCATAGTTACCGATACTTAGTTTGATTCTTTCTCTATCGATATCTACCATATGAGTACATACGGTATTTAGAAAGTGTCTATCGTGTGATACTAAAATTACGGTTCCTTTAAAGTTGATAAGGAAATCTTCTAACCACATTTTACTTTTTATATCTAAACCGTTTGTTGGTTCATCTAATAATAGAATATCGGGATTACCAAAAAGTGCGGATGCTAGCAAGACTTTTACTTTATCTTTTTCTTTTAGGGTGCTCATTTGGTTATCAAATACTTCGTTTTTGATTCCTAGTCCTGAAAGTAATATTGCAGCTTCACTTTCGGCTTCCCAACCGTTTAGTGCTTCAAATTCGGCTTCTAGTTTACCTACTTTGATGCCGTCTTCATTGGTGAAGTCTGGTTTCATGTATAGGGCTTCTTTTTCTTTCATGATGTTATATAGTTTTTCGTTACCCATGATTACGGTTTCTAGTACTGTATATTCGTCATAGGCGTTATGGTTTTGTTTTAAAACAGAAATTCTTTCGTGTTTATCTTTTATAATTTCGCCTTTGGTTGTTTCTACTTCGCCGGTTAGTATTTTTAGGAATGTTGATTTTCCGGCTCCGTTAGCGCCGATAATTCCGTAGCAATTATCACCTTTGAATTCTATATTTACGTCTTCAAATAGGGTTCTACTACCGAAACGTAGTGTAACATTTTTTGCTTGTAACATTTTTATCACCTTTTTCGATTATAACATATTTTACTAAAGAAAACACCTAAATTAGATGTTTTGTGTTTTTATTTTGTAAGTTTGAAGGTTTTTTGTGGCTGCATTAGTTCGTTAAAAAGTGTGGTATAAAATTCATCACCACTTGCATCAATTACTTGTTTATGGGCGTTTACATCAGCGCCTTTGACGTCTCTTGCGAATTTATAGTTATAGTATAAATCTCCGCTTTCGATTATAAATTGTGCGTGATAAGCTATGTCGGCATTTTCGTCATCTCTAGCGCTTAGATAATGATATCTTAAATTTATATTTTTAGGTTCCATAATATTCCTCCTTTGTTTCTATATATATTATCATATTTTGTGTTAAAAAGAAATAGATTATTTTTCTATTTCTTCTAGTTTAACACTTACTAATTTTGATACACCTGATTCTTGCATGGTAATTCCATAAAGAACGTCAGCATATTCCATTGTTTTCTTTTTATGGGTTATAATTATAAATTGTGAAATATTTTTTAAATCTTTTACGTATTTACCAAAGGTGTCGACATTAACTTCATCTAAGGCAGCTTCTACTTCGTCTAAAATACAGAATGGCGCTGGCCTTGATTTAATAATGGCGAATAATAAACTGATTGCGGTTAAGGTCTTTTCGCCTCCTGAAAGTAATGAGATACTACTTAGTTTTTTACCTGGAGGACTTGCGACTATTTCAACGCCTGTTTCTAATAGATTATTTGGTTCTGTTAGTTTTAAGGTTGCAGATCCGCCTTTGAATAATTGTCTAAATGTTTCTTCAAAGTTTTGATTTATTATTTTGAATGAGTTATTAAATTCTTTGACCATTATTTTATCCATTTCGTCAATTATTTGTAGTAAGGTATTTTCGGCGTTATTTAAATCGTTTATTTGATTTAATAGGAATTCATATCTAGTGCTTACTCTATCGTATTCTTCTGGTGCGGCTAAGTTTACAACGCCTAATTCTTTGATTTTTCTACGTAATGAATTTACTTTAGTTTTAGCCCCATTATAGTCTATTTCTAATTTATAATTAGCTTTGGCTTTTTCATAAGTCATACTATAAGTTTCACTTAGAATGTTTAATAAGTTATCTAATTTAACATCCATTCTATTAACGCCTATTTCTAGATTTTTTAGTTCGTCTGTTTTTCTTGAATATTCACTATTTTCTTGTTTAACTGATAGTTCATATTCTTCTAGGCTTTCTTCTAAATCTTTCTTTTCTTTGGTTAAAATTTCTAATTCTTTTTCGGCGCTTTCTTTTTGTCTTATAGCTTCGTAATATTCATTTATTATTTCTTCTTCTTCTTTTGATAAAGCTCCATTTATTATATTGTTTGTACTGCTTATATCTAGAGTGACTTTTTCTAGATTATCTTTTAAAATTCTAGTTTGATTTTGTTTTTGTGTGATTTTATCTAAGTTTAATCTTTTGTCTTTATCTAATAAATAGTTTTTATCTTCTAATGATTTTAAATTATAGTCGATTTCGTTTATTTTGTTTTCGTCTTCTTTAATGTGGCTTAGAGCTTTTTCTATTTCTTTTATGGTGTTTTCTAAATCGTATTTATCACTAATTACGTTTCTAGCTTTGGCTTGTTTTCCTCCGGTCATTGATCCGCCTACGTGTATAACTTCACCGTCTATGGTTACTATACGATATTTATAGTTTATTTTTTTACTTAGTTTAGTGGCGTCGTTTATATTTTCGGTAACTATTATATTTCCTAGTTGGTTTAGGATTATATTTTGATAAGTATTATCATATTTTACGAGGTCACTGGCAATGCAGGCGAAGTATGGTTCGTGATTTATTATATCGATTGTTTCTTTATCGATATATTTAGCTTTTATTATGTTTAATGGGAAGAATGTGGCTCTTCCGATATTTTTAATGTATTTAATGGCTTCTTTGGCTTCGTTTTCGTTATCTGTGATGATGTTGTTGGTGGCAAAGCCTAAAGCGGTTGAAATGGCTAGACTATATTTAGCTTCGGTTTCTATTAGATTTCCTAATATGTTATGGATTCCGGTTAATTTTGGATTATTTAAAACGCTTTTAACTGCTTGTGGCAGCATCCCACCGTTTTCGATATTTTCTTTTAAGTTTTCGGCTTTTATTTCTAAGTTGTTTTTTTGTCTTAGTGTGAGGGTGAGATGATTTTCTAGATTTTGTTTTTCTGTTTTGATGTTTTTTATTTGTTGTTCTAATGCTTTTATTTCTTCTTCGACTTTGGTTGTTTCTTTATTGATGTTTATAATATCGGTGTCTAGGCTATTTATTTCGTTTTTAATTTGCCCTTCTTTTTCTTTTAGTTCGATGATTGTATTATGAAGTTTTGTATCTTCAACTTCGTATTTTTTTCTTTCGGTGATGATGTCTTTACGGCTATTTAGTTTTTCGGCTTTGGTTGTATATTCTAATATTTCGTTTTGTGTTTTTTTGATTTGTTCGAAGTTTTTATTTATTTCGTTTTTGTATTCTTCGATTTTTACTTCTGATTTATTTGAAGATACGCCTAATTTTAATATTTCGTTATTTAAGGTTTCTATTCTTTCTTTATCGTTTTGGTATTGACTATTGATTTTGGTAATATCTTCGGTGATTAAAGCGATTTCTACTTCTTCTAAATCTTCTTTGGCATCCATATATTCTAAGGCTTTTTCTTTGGCTTCTTTTAGGGGCTGTATTTGTGGTTCTAATTCGTTTATGATGTCGTTTACTCTACTTAGATTATTATGGGTTTTATCTAGTTTTCTAATGGCGTCTTCTTTTCTTCTTTTATATTTTAATACACCGGCAGCTTCTTCGAAGATTACTCTTCTTTCTGATGGCTTGCTTGCGATAATGGATTCTATTTTACCTTGTGAGATTATATTGAAACTTTCTTTAGCAATTCCGCTATCTAAAAGTAAGTTTGTGATGTCTTTTAATCTTACTCTTTCGTTGTTTAGAAAGTATTCGTTTGTCCCGTCTTTATAGACTCTTCTTTTGATTTCTACTTCGTCATATTCTAATGGTAAATATTTATCGGTATTATCGAATACTAATGTAACTGATGCGACATTCATGGCGTTTCTACTTTTACTACCTGAAAAAATTACGTCGGTCATGTTTCCATCTCCACGTAATGATTTTACTGATTGTTCTCCTAAAACCCATCTTACGGCGTCTACGACATTACTTTTTCCTGAACCGTTTGGACCTACTATACCGGTTATTCCGCTTGTTAATTCAATATTTGTTTTATCGGCAAATGATTTAAAGCCTTGCGATTTTATTTCTTTTAAGTACATATACATCACCTTTACACTAATAATCATTATAACAAAGTTTAAAAGAAAAAACAATCATTTGATTGTTTAGTTTGCTAGTATTAGGGTTAGAATATCTATAAATGAATTTGCGGTGTCTTTCCACCAATAACCGATATCTTTTATTTTATTATTTTTAGTGTTTTCGTTATTTATGATTAGAATATATTTACCTTTTTCTTCTTTTAGTTTTATATCGTTTGTATATCTTTTATATTTTTCTTCGACTTGTTTTAGTGTTTCTTTATCGCCGTATATATAAAGGTTTCCTTTATTAATATAAACACTATCTCTAACAAAGGTTTTTAAAAATGGTTTTACTGTTTCTATATTACAGATTATATTATCAACGCGTTTTTTTCTAAAGACTTTTTTTATTTTTTTGATATTTACTGTTCTTGGCTTATTTAGAACGCCAAATTTCTTTTTGCCTAGTCCTTTTGGATTTTCTTCTAATAAATTGCATAGGATTATTTTATCGTTTTTTTCGATGGCTTTTTTTACTTTTTCACTGGTGATTCCAATTCCTAGTAATGATCCTTCCATGTTTTTTATTTGGTTTATTAAATAATTATCCATTTATTGTTCCTCCTTTATTAGTTCGTTTATCACATAGCTTGCGGCAAGTAAGCCAGCAGTGGCTGGGACAAAGGCATTTGAGCCTATTTTTTCTGTTTTTATTGGTGGTTCTTCTGATGATACTACTGGTACTTTACCTTTTATTTTTTCTTTATTTATATATTTTCTTATTTCTTTAGCGAGTGGGTCATAGCTGGTGTTTTTGATATCAGTTATTGTTAATTTTTCTGGGTGCATTTTATTTCCTGTCCCCATAACAGAAATAAATTTTGTGCCTGTTTCTTTTGCTGTTTTTATGATTAATTTTTTTGTTTTTATGGTGTCGATGGCATCGATTATAAAATCTGGTTTTTGGTCAAATATTAAATCTATATTATCTTCGGTTATGAATTCTTTTATTTTGATGATGTTGCATTCTTTATTTATAATGTTTTTTCTATTTTCGGCTTCGTCTACTTTATGTTTATCAATATTATTTTGGTTTGTAAGTAATTGTCTATTTAAATTGGTTATATCTATTTTATCGTTATCGACTATTATTATTGTTCCAATACCACTCCTTAGAAGGGCTTCAAAAGCGTGACCGCCTACTCCACCTAGCCCAAGTAGTAAAACTGTTTTTTCTTTTAAAATGTTTATTTTATTACCTATTATAAGTTCTAATCTATCAAACATGTTATTTCACCTGTTTTTATTATACTAAATTTAAGGGAAAATAAAAAGGGGGTCAATTTTGGTATAAGAAAAACCATAGTATTTCTATGGCTTTGATATTATTGAGGGCATTGTTCATAAGCATAAAGTGTTGTTTCTGGTTGTGTTAGTGTGTATGCCTCTTTTTGTCGTCCTGCGGACACATAGTCATTACAAGTTGAAGCGTTAGAATTAGTGCTCCAAGCGAGGATAGAATTCTCCCATTCATGATTAGTCACATCTTCGGTATATCTTTGAAAAATTTGTGGCAATATGATTGTGCAACTCGTTTCACCTTTTGGAACTACACATGAATCTGATGTTTTTTCTATTTTATATTCATAACTCGTGTTTTTCCACATATTAACATAGTTAACCGTGTAAACAGTTGGAGGGATTGCAATACCGTTTTCATCTAATCCTTCTTGTTCATAAGTTAATTCTAGATTTATATTTGCACTTAAATTTTCTGGTTGACTTGTTACATCATTATACATAACCATTACATATATATAATGTTTTTCGCCTGGGGCTAAAGTAAAGGCTATATCACTATAATCTTGTTGACCTTGTTCAAAAAATTGTTCATTTGATTGATCATAATCTAACCATTCCCAATTATCGTCTACTATTTTCTCTTTGTCTGCTGAAGCATCACAGCCAATTGCATCATTATCTCCGCATGATAAATTAGCTATAGTTACTAATCCTGTTAATGTTCCTTTATTGGTTACTTCTACTTCATACATTCTACTAGTATCTGGTGTTTTTAATCCTGTATTAAATGTAGCTGTTGCTCTAGTATATGTTGGTTCACTTATATCATAAGCATCTCCACCATTTGGATTTCCTCCTCTTATGTTAGTAATTTCTATATCCCAATTACTACTTATTCCTGATGTTCCTTTAATGTTTAACTGTGATGCAAAAGCGGCATATCCTACTACCATTAAAAGCATTACTCCACATAAAGTTCCTATTATTATATTGTTTTTTCTTTTCCTACTATAACTTCTCATTTTTTATTCTCCTTCTATATTTTTTATTGGCTAGCATCAATAGTATTATAATTCCATTATAAATGATTTTTATTCATTTGGTGGCATTTCATTTTTACTATTCTTCTCTACCATATACATCTTATCAAAAAAAAAAAAAAAACAAGGTAATATTTTCCTTAGATATACCCTGTTTACATTTTTTTAATTTTGACTTTTTCTTTATTTTTGTATGCTTCTTTATTATATGAAAATTCTGTACCATCTTCAGTGGTTATTTTTAATTCTTCGTTTTTTTGTGGGATTAAAATATATCTTTTTATTGTATCTTCTGATAAATAATATCTATACATACGATAATTGAGATTTTCATTGTTAAAATATCTAAATTCATTATATGAAAGTATTATTTCATCAATTAAATATGGCGATAGTGTTCCTTTTACTTCTATTAGTTTTGGTTTTTCTGTTTCTGGGTCAAAACTTAAAACATCATATCCAAAGCCATCGCCTACATATCTTGATACCCAAAATATTCTTTGGGCTAGATCTGGTCTTCCAGCTTTTTGTAAGTTATCCCATTCTTCTTGGCAAGCTATTTTTTCAAAATAATGACCAACTGACATACTATAAAATTTTTGTTCTTCTTTGGTTAAATTATTATATCCTTTTGAATATAGATGTTTTGCTATTTCGAAATTTTTTTCTATTTCTTCGTCTGATGGGTATATATTTTGCGAATTTATTTTTGGATTATTAATAAAACTTGAAAAGTCTATGTCTTCTTGTCCCATAAAAATATCAAAGTATAAATTCCAGTTATTTTTATCTGTTTGGTCTTTGGAAATTTCGTCAATAATAATGCTGATTAAATTAAAATAATTATTTGTTTTTAATCTAAATAATTTTGATAGTAAATAACATTCCATTTCAATATTTTTTGATGTTCTAAATGGTAAATTTTTAAAGGCATGGGCGGTTCTTTCATGATATTCCATATTTTCATTAGCGAGAATAGCACAAAAATATTCTACTTCATCAACTCTTCTATATAATAGTTTTTCTATTTCTTCTCTTATTGGATTTAATTCTGCAAGATTTTTATGCATTTTTAGGATATCTGGAGTGGAATCAATTTCTTCTTTTGTGATATCTGTGATATTTCCTTTAATAAAATCAATTACTCTATTTATTACTTGTAATTCTTCTTGTGTTAACATAGTTTTCACCCCTGAATTTGTTTTGTATAATACCATAAAATTTAATTTAATGCAAATTAAAACAGTTAATTTTAACTGTTTATGTTGCTTATTATATAAGTAGGGATACCACAATCGTCATAGATTATTTCACCATCTATTGGATTTATTCTCCCACAAACTATAACGTCTGTAATGTTTTGATATAGTTTGGTTCCATAATCATCGGTTCCAATATAGGTATAACCACCTAAATTTAAAATTTTTGGATCTGGATTTGTTATGATATGAGATCCTTCTTGATATGTTTTTTTGATTTTTGTTTTTTGTAATTTTTCTTTTGTTTCATTAATTAATATTAATATATTATTTGATTTTTGAATTTGTTTTAAAGTATATAAAACAAGAAGAAAAAGTAAAAAGGCAAATTCAATAAATACTGGTTCATGGGTCATTATTTCTAATACCATAAATGGTATTATTGAAATTAATAATATTAAACAAGTATTTGTATGTGATTTTTGTTGCTTTTCTATATTAGTTATAAAGTGGTTTTTCATCTTCGTTTATATACCTAAAGTGTTTTTTTAATGTATGCCCTTTATTTATTTCTTTTTGTATATTTACTAAATAATTAACAAATGATGGGAGTGCGATTATACTTCCCATAAGTAGTGTTAGTTCTGTGTCTGTTGAATAAGTTAAGTTTGTAGTTATTAAGCATACACAGCCTAATGTACCTACTAAAGCAAATCTTCTATGTTTATATAGTTCGTTTAAGTTTCTTTCTAAATTGTGTTCCATCATATCACCTACAAATCTGTTATATAATAACACTTTTTGTTAGTTTTTGCAAATTAAAAGAAGCGTTTTGGCTTCTATTTTATTATATTATAGCTATTTGACATTACGTAATTTCCATTTTCGTATACGACGGCTATTATGTTATTTGTATTTGGAGTAATTTTTATTTGTTTTTCGGCATCAATAAATGTATTTCCTCCATCTAAACTATATTTATATGTATAAGTGTTTTCTTTATTTGTTGGAAAGTTAATTGTTAATTCGTTGTTGTCATAAGTAAATTCTATTCCAGAAATTACTTTGATTAATCTTTTTCTTTTTGTTTTGTTATTTGATGAATCTTTGGCTTCGTAAGTTATTATATAATCACCAGGGATTGTTGAGAGTGTATTTTGAAATGTTAAATCTACTTCACCTGAATTATCAATAGCGCTTACGCCTTCGTTTAGATCAAATGAAGCGGCCTGCGCACTGGTGATTGTTTGCTTATCTGGAACGGTAATTGATGGGGCTTTTTTATCGATGATTTTAACGGTTCTAGTAATTACTTCGTCGTTTAAAAAATATTTTATTTGATAGGTTCCGAAATTTTCGGTATCTATTTTTGGAACTTCTGTATCGTTTATGTAGTATCCTATAACGTAGTTTTCTTTTGTATTTAAACCTTTTTCTTGATAGGCTTCGCCTAGATTGATATATTCTAAATAGTTGCCATTTAATAATGTGCTTGGCATTTCTTTATCATAAGTAATATAATCTATTTTTTCGGCTTCGTGGTTTATGATTATATCGAATATAAATGAAGCGACAGCAAATATTACAGCAATGGCAACTAGACCTACTACTTGTCCTCTACTTAGTCTACTCATCTATTTCCTCTACTAATGTACATTTTTCTTTGGTTATTTTTTTATCATCTTCTTTGGCTACTGTTATCTTTTTTTCGTCTTTTGATTTTGTTATGCATACTTTGCCTTTTTCATTCCATAGTTTTAGTTCTATTTTACCATTTTCATCTATTATAAAAGTTCCACCATCTGGTAAATCACCGGTTACAGTAATAGCATCTACATTTTGTTTTTTATCATAGTCGATTGTTAGATTTAAATCTTCGTTTTGCCCAGCTTTTTTTACTTGATATTGTTTGGCGGCAGAAATTAAACTATATCCTGTGTCTATAAAGGCTTTTTCTCTTGATGTTTGGATTGTATTTAGTATTAGTGGGGTGGTTACTAAGGCAATGATTGCGAGAATTACTATAACGCCTAATAATTCAATTAATGTAAATCCTTTTTTCATTATTCCACCTCTTCTACTTTGTATTTATAGTTGTTTCCGACTTTAGTTACGGTTATTTTGGTATTTTTATTAAATTCTTTACTGGTTTTTGGGTTTTTAATATCTAGGGATAGATTACCAGCATCTTGTAATTCTTTGATTGTTTTTGATTGAGATGCATTTTCTTCTTGTGGTAATTCGTTTAAATGAGTTGCATAATAATCTTCCGCGCCTTTTATTATTTGATTTATTTGAGTATTATATAATTTTTCTTTATTTTTATTTATTGAGCTATCGATTACTGGAATAGCAATAACAGCTAATATGCCTAATATAGCAATTACACCTAATAGTTCAATTAAAGTAAATCCTTTTTTCATTTTATTCACTCTCCTATTATTTACATTTTACACTATATAATTTTTTTTATCAAGAAAAAAGCAAGATTATAATTTCTTGCATAATACTTTTTCTTTTATATTTAATTTAGAAATTGGTGTCCCTGTTACAGGATAGCTAATTGTACCATTTGACTTATCAACGTATTCATCTACAACGACATCTTCGGTATTTATAAAGCCATTTAGACCGTTAATATTAACATATGTGTAGCCTTCTAAGCTTTCTAATGGCATATATTCATCTTCAGATACAAAGTGTTCTCCAGTTTTCTTTACTATTGCGTGATGGGTTTTTGACAAGCCTAGTTCTTGTTCTTCTTCTGTTAAATTTGTTTTTATTTCGGTATCTTCTGGGGCGATTCCCATTGCTTGAAGGGTTGAACATCCACCAATTAAAGCTCCTACAAAAAGGACATTTATAATTGGTGCGATTTTTTTATCACGCTCTGTAAATTGATAGTTTTCATTTTCTAATGTTTCTTCCATAATTATAACCTCCTTTTTTTTCAAACATTTAACATTCTAACATATTGTATTTTCATTTTCAAGATTTTTTCATAGAAAAAACACTATTTTTCAGTGTCTATTTCGAAATCTTCTAATGTATCATCTTCTAAGGCTATTTTACTAATTTTTTCTTCGATGTTTTTTAGTTGTTCATCACATTCTTTAACTAGTTTCATGGCCTGGGTATATTTATTTATTGAATCGTCTAAATCTATTTCACCTGATTCTAGGGTGTTTATTATTTCTTCTAATTCTTTTACTTTATCTTCGAATTTTTTTGCCATTATTTTTCACCTTCTTTTTCTATTACTTTGGCTTTAAATGAACCGTTGTGAAGTTTTACGTGTACTTCGTCTTTTACGTCTTTTATGTCTTTAACTATTTTACCATTACTATATGTAATACTATATCCTCTATTTAAGGTATTTAATGGGTTTAATAGTTCTAATTTTTCGATGATTGTTTTTAAATTTTGTTTTTCGTCTTTATATAATGTTTCTGGTTTTGTAAAGATGTAATTACTTTTTAAATAATTAAGTTTATCTTTACTGGTTTCATATTTTCTAATTACAAGTTCTTTGATTCTAGTTTCTAACAAGTCGATTGTTTGTTTTTTGTTTTCATACATTATCATTGGATTTTTAATTACGAATGAATTTTTTATAGAATCTAAATATAGTTTTTGATAATTTACTTTTTTATTTATGGCTTCTTTTAATCTGATGCTTAGTTGATCTATGTGTTTTTTTAGATCGAATATGTTTGGTACTGCTAGTTCGGCAGCGGCAGTTGGAGTTGGTGCTCTTAAGTCGGCTACAAAGTCACTGATGGTGAAATCTATTTCGTGTCCAACAGCGCTTATGGTTGGAATTTTTGAATCATATATAGCTCTTGCGACTATTTCTTCGTTAAAGGCCCACAAGTCTTCGATTGAACCGCCTCCACGACCAATTATAAGAACATCTAAATCATAGTTTTCGGCTCTTTTGATGTTTTTGACAATATCTTCTTTGGCGTTTTCCCCTTGAACTAGTGTGGGGAAAAGAATGATTTCGCATATTGGAAATCTTCTTTTTATTGTAGTTATAATATCTCTTACGGCTGCTCCAGTACTGGCGGTTATAACTCCGACACGTTTTGGAAATTTTGGGATTGGTAATTTGTGTTTTTGATCGAATAGTCCTTCTAGTTCTAATTGTTTTTTTAGTTTTTCGAAGGCTATATATAAGTTACCGACTCCGTCTTCTATCATTTCGTCAACATATATTTGATAATTACCGGCACCTTCATATATACTTATGCGTCCAGTTATTAAGACTTTGGTGCCTTCAACGGGTTTAAAGTCTACTTTTTGAGCGTTGGTTTTAAACATGATAGCGTTTATTTTACTATTTTCATCTTTTATGGAAAAATAGAAATGTCCTGATGTATGGGCTTTAAAGTTGGAAATTTCACCTTTTAGAAAAACGTGTTTTAGATTATCGTCCATATCGAATTTAACTTTTAAATATCGTGTTATGGCACTTACGGTTAAGTATTTATTATCCATATTTCACCTACTTATTATGATAGACTTTATCTAAACAGGCGTTTATCATTTTTCTTACATTATCATCACTATATGCTTTGGCTAGTTCTACGGCTTCGTTTATAGCAACTATTTCTGGGGTTTTGGTATATAGTAATTCAAAGATTCCAATTCTTATAATCGCTTTATCTGTGTTTCCTAATCTATCGATTGTCCATCCGTCTAGATATTTATTGGCAATTTCGTCTAATTCTTTTTTATATGTTATTACTCCGTAGACAATTTCTTTGATAAATTCGTTATCTACTTCTGATACTTCGCTGATAACTTCATCAATATTATAATCGATATTGTTTTTTTCATAAATATCGATTTGGTATAAAATTGTCATACATAATTTTCTTAGTTCACTTCGATTTTTTTGCATTATCTTCACCTCTTTAGTAATTATATCAAAATTAATATAAGAAAAAAAGAGATTATTGATTGTTTCGATAATCTTCTTTGTGTTTTTCTATTATATCTTTATATAAGTTTATTAAAATGTCTCCGAAATTATCTTGTGAATATGTTTCTTTTGTTTTTTGGGCGATTTTCTTTCTATCAAATTCTATTTCTTTGTTTAGTATTTGTTTCACTTTATTTGCAAGATCATTATAATCTTCGGGTTCAATGATTATACCGTTTTCTTTAGTTATTGCTTCTGGTATTCCACCTATTCTAGTACCTATTACTGGCGTTCCACAAGCCATAGCTTCTATTACAACAAGTGGGAATGCTTCACTTCTAGATGGAACAACAGCGACGTCAGCGATATTATTTATTTTTCTAATAATATTTGGTGGTTGATGTCCGATAAAAGCAATGTTTTTTAATTTTAATGTTTTGGCTAAAGTTTTCATTTCTTCTAAAGTTTCGCCTGTTCCAACTAAAATTGTAAGTGTATTTTCGTCTTCGTATATTTGGGCCGCTTTTAATAAAGTGTCGATTCCTTTTAAATCTATAAATCTACCGACAAATGAAACGATTTTATCATAGTGTTTTGTTATCCCGAATTGTTTTAAAAATTCGTCTTTATCTATATCTTCATAATATATATTATCAGAATTATAGCCGTTTGGAATTATTACTGTCTTATCTTTGATGAAAGGATATATTTGGGTAATAACTTCATAATTATCTTGTGAGACCGATATAATTGCATCGGCTTTAAGCGCGGAATCGGTTGCGATTGGTTTAAATCTATCGCTTCTATTATATCCGATTACATCTGTTCCGTGGGTTGTTATTACAAGTGGAATATTGTAATTGGCAGCAATGCTTGGATAAATCCAAATATGCCCTGAATGGATTATATCTGGCTTAAATTCCTTTATTTCTTCTTCTATGGCTGTTTTTATAACCTCTTTATATTGGCTTAATTCTTCTTCTGTTAAATCATAAAATGGTTGCATGCTTCTTGGGTGGGTTGTGAAACATGGAAAATTAAAAGGTAATTCTCCAGGAATATTGTTGCCGGCATTAAAATAAACAGGATGTAATTTTATGTTTTGAATTGGCTTTACGATGTTATTTTCAGGGAATATAACACAGACCTCGTGTCCTTTTTTTGTTAATACTTCAGCAATATTTTGAGTGTAAACGCCACTTCCTGTTCCGATTAATGGTACATGATTCATTAATAATATTTTCATTTATATCACCTCTTTAGTAATTATATCAAATTGAATAAACTAAAAAAAGGGTTAAAGCAAATTAAATATACTTTTCTCCCTTTCCTTGTAATAATTTTACAGCGTACCACAGATTTATATAGACAAGCATAACAACAAATACTGCCCATCCGACTATTGGAATTATGAATGATACTATCCACGGATATGGTAGCGCGTAAAATTCGCTGCCTGGAACTTCTAATTTTTCGGCTATTTTTATAGTTACGTCAATTATTAGTACTATTAACATAATAAGTGCTGGAAAAAGCCCAAATATTACACCTAAAACCCAATAATACCATTTTGTATACCATGCACCTTTTTCGTATACATTTAGTAATGCTCCTAAAAATAGATTTGAAATTGAACCTGTTATTATATTTAATAGTAGCCAAAACCACCAAAATTTTCTTTTTAGTAATGTCATTTTATGCCTCCCATTTAGAAAAAAGAAGATAGGTACTATCTTCTACTGACAAGAACCTTGCCCCGGCTTAGCTCCCTCAACATATTCTTTATCTATTAATTTACATGATGATTTTGTCATAGAGTCTTGTAAATAACCACCTAATAATTTTACGATACTTACTACGATGACACTAACAACCGCAATAATTAATAAATATTCTACTAATGCTTGTCCCTTATTATTTAACTTATTCATATTGTATCCTCCTACGACACAAATCTTCTACAATATAATTATAAGGGCTTTTAAATAAAAAATCAAGTTACTTTAGTTATTTTGTGAAAATTGTATTAATGATGGTATAATGGTTTTAGTTAGATTGGTGATTATATGGAAATTAAAGAATGTAATAATTTTTTTGATAAACTTTGTGGCCTTATGTTTAAAAGGAATTTTGACTATGGTCTTAAATTTAGGTGTAATGGCATTCATACGTTTTTTATGTTTGAACCTATTGACGTTGTGTTAACTGATAAAGACGGATATATTGTTTGTGTTTATTATAATTTGAAACCTAACCATATTATTTTGCCTAAACGCAATGTTTATTATACTTACGAATTTCCCCATGGATATCTTAGTGATTTAGAAATTGGTACTTTATTTAATCCTGAATAGGATTTTTTATTTTATTAAACTCCAATTTTTGGTGGGTTTTTTATTTCTTCTAGTAACTGTAATTTTATTTTATCTATATCCGCAAAAAATAAATCAATGCCACGTTCTTTCATTCTCATCATGCTTTTAAAATTGCTTAATATTTTCTTTTTTAAATTTGTAGGGACTTTGGCTTCAGCTCCATTAATCATATGGACGTGGTCTATATACTTTTCTAGTGTAGGAAAGGCATTTTGCAATAATATAGCATGTTCCTTTTCAAAAATGGTTTCTATAATTATTGTATTACAAAAACCATACTTTTGTATTTTTCTATTTACAACCCTTCTATACTTGTCCACTTTAGAACTTAAAGGGATAAACCATAATATCTCACCATCTTTTATAGTAAAATATGTTGGTCGTTTTCTCCCTTGTTCATGATTTGCCATTAAATTTTCATCATTTATGATTTTGAAAAATTCGTCTTTTATATGATATATATAACCTGTTTTGATTTCCATAGTTACCTCCTATCTGTTATAAATTATAATATTTGTTCGTTGCTATTTCAATAACTTCGTGTTAATTTTAGTAGAAAAAGAAAACTTTGTTTATTGAGAAACAAAGTTTTCAAACATTTACGAACGGGATCATTTATTACTCGCAAACCACCCGTAAGCGAGAAACATTGACAATCGGGATCATTTATTACTCGCAAGCCACCCGTAAGCGAGAAACATTTTCGTTTTACAATACTTTTTCAAAGTACACTCACAGTATACTATTTTTTTTGCTCAAAGTCAAATTAAAAAGAAGAAAATTATTTTTCTTCTCTTGGATAAACACTTGCTTGTTTTTTATCTCTT
>CANRSQ010000014.1 GCA_947642475.1 uncultured Mycoplasmatota bacterium | reverse complement strand
TGCAACAGCTTGGTCCCAAACCAAGTGCTCTACCAAGTTGAACTACTTCCCGATATGGCGCGCCAGCCAGGAGTCGAACCCGGAACCTTTTGATCCGTAGTCAAACGCTCTATCCAATTGAGCTACTAGCGCAGACTGACACATGATTATTTCTAAACTTTATTAAATTATATGCAATTTTTCAAAAAAGCTTCCAAAATCAATGCACGTTTCAATTCTATCACAATAATTTTATATAGTCAACACTTTTTTGCAAAAATGTTTTAACCAAGAAAAACAAAGTAATACATAACAGGGAGTCATATCAAAGGGAGGTAGGAAATATTCTCCGCCCTAATATATACACAAATAATTAAATAACCAAAAGTCGTTGGACTCATTAATGTCTGCCTATCACGCTAACAAAAAACTCTCGAGCGAATCAAGAGTTTATTATTTCTTCAAATGGTGGCTTCGGACAGAATCGAACTGCCGACACGAGGATTTTCAGTCCTCTGCTCTACCGACTGAGCTACGAAGCCAGATGGCGGTCCCGACGAGAATCGAACTCGCGATCTTCTGCGTGACAGGCAGACGTGATAACCGCTACACCACGGGACCAACTATGGTTGCGGGAGCTGGATTTGAACCAACGACCTTTGGGTTATGAGCCCAACGAGCTACCGGACTGCTCCATCCCGCGACATAATTAAACAAATACAAATGGCGGAGAAAGAGGGATTCGAACCCCCGCGCCGTTTCCGACCTCCCGGTTTTCAAGACCGGTCCCTTCAACCAGACTTGGGTATTTCTCCACAGATGGTGCCTAAGGCCGGACTTGAACCGGCACGGGATATGACTCCCGCAGGATTTTAAGTCCTGTGCGTCTACCAATTTCGCCACTCAGGCATATAACATCTTTATTTTATACATCTTGAAACACAAGACATACTCATTATAACATATTTTTATAAAAAATAAACATTTTTTTCAATTTTTTTGATAGAAAATACAATTTATAGTAAATAAAATAACCACATTCACCATAAATGAAACAACCATCTATCAAAATATATGTGTATAAATGAAAATTATGCTATTATTTTAAAGCGAAGCTAAACGCAACATTTATGCAAATCTGTTCCTAAAATCCTAATAATCATCATCGGCACCACACGCAACCAATAACAAACTAATAATAAAAGAAAACCTTTCATTAAAAGATTTTCTTAACAATCAAAATGGTGTCCCGCCCGAGACTCGAACTCGGGACCCTTTGATTAAAAGTCAAATGCTCTACCAACTGAGCTAACGGGACAAACATAATGGCTGCCTCGGCTAGATTCGAACTAGCGCATGCCACAGTCAAAGTGTGGTGCCTTACCGCTTGGCTACGAGGCAATCACATGGTGGAGAGAGATGGATTCGAACCATCGAACCCGAAGGAACAGATTTACAGTCTGCCGCGTTTAGCCACTTCGCTACCTCTCCAAATAAATGGTGCCGGAAATAGAACTTGAATCCACAACTTGCTGATTACAAGTCACTCCAACAATATCTAGTATGCACTAAATAAGTTAAAAAATTAGTCTTTTTTGTCTAAATTCAATAGACTTTCGACATAATTAAATTTATTCAAATCTAAATAATTTTATTCTGATTTAATTAAATATAATCAATTCTACACAAATTTGCACAAGATTACATATACAGAACTTTTTACACAGATTTGGATAATTTCTGAATGCGATATTGATTTCCCACATCAGTTACTCGTTAAGTATATCATAAACTTTTTAAAAATTCAACACTAAAATGGTATTTTTTCACATTTTTTCAACATGTTTTGTTTAGGAAAAAATTTTTTTCTGCTTTTAAATTATTTGCTTTTCCCCATATTTGCTTTATTTTATTTATCAAAATTTACCATTTTTATGTATAAAAAGACAAATAAGTAATTTTTTACCTATTTGCCAATAGCACAAAATTAAATAGTTATTTATCTAATTTTTAATAATGAATATTATTTTTATCTCTTATTCTTGCTTTAATTACTGCAACAAGAACTCCAATAAATAATATGATAACTGCTATACCAATTATATAAGGAAGATAACTTACGATTCCTTTTTCTTTTACAGTTTTATCATTATTATTTTTAACTGTTTTTTCTTTTGTAACTTTATCATTACTAGTTGTTTCGTCACCTTTATAAGAAATAATATACTTTCCTAATCCATCGTCTTCGAAAACAACTTCGTTATTTTCATTAACTTTGGCATTTAATTCTACTACGCTATTATCAGGTCTAACAACGTAAAGTTTATCAAATTCTTTATCAGGATCTAATTTTATAGTTTTTCTTATTGTTGTATTTGATAAATCAATTTTATGATTATCTTTTGCTTTTAAAGATAGTTCATAAATGTCACTATGTTTACCATAACGATATTTTTGACTATCACTTAAAGTAAGTTTTTTATAGTCTAATGAAACTTCACCATAATCAGCTAATACAGAATTTGGAATTCTAACATTTATATTGCCTTTTGTTAAGGTTCTATATGTTTGCTTAATAGTTTTTGTATTTGATTTTTTGGCTGCTGTAGCAGTAGTCTTGTTACTAACTGCTTTCTTAGAAGTTGCGTTAGTAGTTGTATTATTTTTCTGTGGTGTTTTTTTATTTATCCAGCTTACTTTAGCAGTTGCATATCCTTTGTTACCGGCTCTATCAACGAATTCAAATGTGTATTCAGCATTTTCATAGAAAGTATAAGTTTTCTTACCATTTAAAACTGTAACTTCTTCACTTGGTTTTAAAGTTGCGACTACATCTTTATCAGTTGGTAAAGTTGTACTATAGTCAATAGTTGCAGTTGGAGCTACTTTATCAATCCAATCAACTTTGGCTGTTGCGGTTCTTTTACGACCTATTTTATCCACAAATTCGAATGTAAATTCTCCATTCTCTGTAAATGTATATGTATCTTTTCCATCGTTATTTGTAATTGTAACTTCTTCACTTGGTTTTAGAGTTACTACGACATCCTGATTTGTCCATTTTTCAGTGTTATATTGGAAGTCGATTATTGGTCCTTTATTAATATTGTCAACCTTAGCTTCAATTTTAGATATATTACCGGCTTTATCTTGAATTTCAAAGATAAATGATCCATTTTTAGTGAATGTATATGTATCTTTGCCGTTATTATTTATGATTGTTACGTCTTCACTGAAATCTTTTATTGTTGCGACTACATCTTCTTCTGTTAATTCAGTTGTACTATATTCAATAGTTGCGGTTGGTGCAACTTTATCAATCCAATCAACTTTGGCGGTTATTTTACCAATATTACCGGCTTTATCCTGGAATTCAAACTCAAATTTATCATTATCTGTAAATGTATATTTATCAGAACCATTATTATTTAGGACAGTTACTTCTTCATTAGCAACTAATGTTGCAATTACTTCATTATTGGTCCAAGAATCTTTAGAATACACTATAGCACCTTTTGGAGCTACTCTATCAATCCATGTAACATTTGCAGTCGCAGTTCCTCTATTTCCAGCAGTATCTACAAACTCAAATGTAAATGTTCCGTTATCAGTAAATTCATGTGTTTTTGAACTGTTATTATTCGTAACAGTAACACCTTGAGCAACTGTTAATGTTGCAATTACATTTTTATTAGTAGGCGAACTAGTACTATAAGTTATTGTTCCTACTGGAGCATTTCTATTAATCCATGTAACATTTGCAGTCGCAGTTCCTTCATTTCCAGCAGCATCTACAAACTCAAATGTAAATTCGCCATTCTCTGTAAATGTATACTTATCAGATCCATTATTATTTGTTATAGTCACTTCTTCGCTTGAAGTTAATGTTGCGACTACATCTTCATTAGTAACATCTCTAGTACTATAACTAATCATTCCTACTGGTGATGTTTTATCAATCCAGTCAACTTTTGCAGTAATGCTTTTTCTTTCTCCTGCCGCATCCTCATATTCAAATGTAAATGAACCATTCTCATTAAATACATATTTTTTACTGCCATTATTATTAAGTATTTTAATATCTTTTGAAACTACTTCAGCGGTTACAGCTTGATTTGTTTTTCTTGTTATGTCATATTTAATACTTACATTAGACTCACCTTGACTAACATCTTCATATAAATTAATCATAGAAGCTACTGCAAAAACATTATCATATGACTCAATTACTAATTTTACATATTGTCCATAAACTGGCTTACTAAATTCAAGATGTTTTACAGTATCATCTTGGATGGCATCTTGGAAAGCTCCCGCTTCTTTCCAATTTTCTCCATCTTCACTTACATAAACTGTTCCATTTTTCATAAATCCATATTGTTCTATAGTTGAATTGGTATGAAAATAATCTAATCCAGAAATATGTCTAGGCTTATCTAATTTAATTGAAATATATGCTTCTGTATTCGCAATAGAATATCTAAAATCAGTATGCCATAATGTATTAGGATTACCATCGATAACATTTGGAGCATAATATGGCCTTGCTGAATCTACAGATTGTGATGAATAACCATGAATAGACAAATGCTTAATTGGAATGTATTTCATCTCATCAGATTGATTATCTTCTGTAAACCTATATTCTAATACATTACTAGGTACTGTAATTCCTGTGGCTTTTGTTCTAACTTGAAGAGTTTTATTTCCTTTTACAATTGGTTCTTCTTCACTATACGAAGTCCACTCGTTTCCATCAGAATATTTCCATTCTAAGTTGGAAACATTTGTAAGTCCTATTAATCTATTTTCTAAATCGTTTACATAAGGATTAAGTTCCAAAACTTCTGCAGCTTTTATTTTAATTGAATATTCAGTTTCATCATTAGCTAATTTTATTTTTATTCCATTTTCTGAAGTTATATTTTTTAATTCACTTTTTGATAATTGATGTTTATTTCCAGTTGCAGTTTTCCATGTATTACCACCATCTAATGAGTATTTCCATTCTCCTTCATATTCAGAATCAATTAAATTAATTTCACCAGCTTTAGCTCCATCAAATGAGAAGCTCGCAACTATTTTTGCTGTTGTATCTTCATAGAAATTAAAGGCTCTAGCAGTAAACCAATTACCATTTGTTCTATCTGCAACTATTTTTACATATTGAACTCTTTGTGGGACATCAGCATCAAAGTTCTTTATATTAGCAATTGCTTGCGTAACATCATTGGCTGCATTCGTATAAGTAAGACCCTTCTTTTGAGAAAGAACAGACCAGTTCTCACCATCCATACTTCCCCATACTGTTCCATCATATATTTTACCATTACCACCACCAGCTGGAACAAATTCAACAGCTGATATATTATACGGCTGATCAAATTTTACAGTAATATAACGTTCTGTATCACTACCATTCCAAGCTGAATGCCATCTTGTATTATAATTTGCATCTAATGCAAAAGCTGCACTTCCTTGTTGATTTGTAGCTTCCGTTGATACATTTTCTAATCTTATGTGAGAAACAGGAATATATTTTCTATTAGGATTAACATCATTATCTGTAAATGTATATGTAACATTATCCTTAGATGTTATATGTGTACCTGTCGCACCCATTCTTAAGATAATTGTTTTGTCTCCTGTTAAAACAGGTTCTTCCTCACCAAACACTTTCCACTCATCATTTTCATTGTATTTCCATTCGACTACAGGGACTGCACCAAGTATTTTATTTTCTAAATCACTAGCAAATAATGTTTCTGGTAGTCCAGCTGATTCACTTATATCAATTTTATATACATTAGCTTCATCATAATCGATTCCAACAATATGAACATAAATATCATTTTCTGATGTTATACTAGCAAGTTCTTCTTTTGTTAATTGCCATTTATGTTCTTCTTCAGCAGAAAATGATACTTTTTTCCAAGTTTGTTTACCATCTAAACTGTAATCCCAACGTACTCCATTATTATCATAACGACTAGCTAAAACAATTTTACCAGCATCTTCTCCATCGAATGAGAAAGTTGCTATTCTATTATCTAAAGTTCTAAGTAAGAAATTTGCCATGTATCTTGTTAAACTTGGTTGGTAAACATAATAATTATCTGCCGTATTATTTGGAGTGGCACTAGCTTCCGTTAATATTCTTGTTTGTAATAAACTAAATCTATAAGAATATTCAACACTAGTTAATCTTGGTTTAATTAAATTAGTTAAATGAGTCATTGGTAAAGGAAAATATTTTAAACTTTCAGCCATTTCTTCAGCAAGATTATAATAATCTTTTTCTGTTTTATTTGAAGATTCATTATATACATTAATTAATTCATACCATGCATCAATATTTAAAGGCTCGATATTTAAAGCTTTTCTATAAGTTTCTTCTTTTTTACTTAAATCATCCTTATAAACATCGGCTAAATAAACAAATTTTTCACTTTGTTCAAATTTATCATTATCATTAATAACTTCTTGGGCAAGTGCCATATAAACAACAGAATAACCTCTAGAGAATGAAGCATTACCCCATCCAAGTAACATTCTTTCTCCTTTTTCAGAATAAGCCCAGCCATCAACATCGTTATCAAGATTCCAATAACCATTTCCATTATCATCTTGGGTATAATAAATTATTGCGGCATGTGCAGGTTGTCCTATTACAGATGATGGTATTCCATGAACTCCTCTAATATTAGAACCTGTTTTAGATATACCACCACATACAGCACCAGTTCCAAATTTATTTACTATATTCATCCATACTTTATATAATTTATCTTCGGAAGTTCCTCTAGTTACTTTTAATGTATACTCAGGAACATCTTTTCCACCAGGGATAGTATAAGTTACATCCCACAAACCTAATCTTCCTGTTGAATTACCATTTGCATCAAGTAGTTCCTTCCCTGAATTCAAATCATTTTTTCTAACAGAAAATAAATCATTAAAATAATCTTTATTTTCTTCAGCATAATATAAATCTCGTCCATAGTTAGGATAAACATAAGCTACATATGGATGTGGAGTTAAATATCTTAGATTATTATTATTCTTTTCAATTTTTTCTTGCGTATAAAGATTTAACCATAGCATTGACTCATCATCAATACTATTATTCATTACAAAACGCATTTCTTCAATAGTATAATTTTCAAACCACTTAGTAACGTCATAACTATCAAGTACTTTCAAATCACCCATTTTTATGCATAAACTTATAAATAGCATAACGTCTAACAGAATCAGACTTATTTTCGTCTCGCCCTGATTGCATCCATAAACCGACTGTTTTTGAATGAGTTAAAGATAAAGAAATAGCCATTCTAGTATATAAATCTCCTAAAACAGTTCCATATTTGGTCACTTCTTGATTTTTAAAATCTTCTTTATAATTTCTATATAATCTTGATAATTCTGTTAAAGAATTATAATAACTTCCTTCAGGTACACCACCTAGAACATAATATCTTAAGGCATTTGGATTATTAATTAACCAGTCAATAACTGCTTTATTATCTTCATTTTCATTATAAAAAGAATTTATGGTATATTTTCCAATTCTTTTAACAAGTTCTCTTTTTAATAAATTAAGTTCTAATTCACCAGTTATATCATTTTGACCATTATATTGTGATTTAATAGTTTCATTATATTCTCCTACCGAATCAAACACAAAGTCTTTTTCATTGTTAGTTAATTTTGCATCAGCGTAAACAGCGTAATCCAAAGTATCATTATCAATTTCATCTGCCGTTAAAACAAGATATTTCGCGTTTGTTATATCAACTTTAACAAAAGATGCATTTTGCCCAGGTAATTTTGTTATTTCATACTTGTTGTCACTAGACTCAAAATTCTCTCCCATGGTTACAGCTGTAAATTTAACGCCATCTCCTCTATTAGATGTTGTATTTAATCCAATAATAGCAGTAAAATATTTATAATTATACTTACTTACATCATAAAATATTAGTGAGCTTGCAGGAGCCCAAATACCTTTTTCAAAAGTAAAAGTGTTATTATCAAGTTTCAAACTTATTTTAGAGCCATTACTGATTTGATCATATATTAGCTCACCATTATTACCATAAGATCCTGGTACATAGTCGATATCTGATAAATACATAGAATCAGTATTATCACTAAAATATGCATATGTTTCTACATTCTTTTCAACTTCAGCATAATTTTTTTCTATAAACAATCTACCAACTAAAAACACAGTTGAGATAATAACAATAAAGAAAAATAGTAATGCTAACATTTTAATATTGTTTAGTTTTTTTATACTGTTTTTCATTAATACCCTTATCCCCTCAATAATGTATTTGAAATATTCTTTATCAAAAACAATATATCACATTTTGTTGAGATTTCAACGATTTCTATTTTTTTTGATAGTATAAACTTTAATATTATTTTTACTATTTTTAAGTCTTATAAAATTATTAATACTAAATATAACCTTTGTACAAATACTCCTATAAAATCCATATTAGTTGTTGTTACAATCGACAATTATACTATCACTATAAATAAGCTTACTAATTAAATCATTTTAAATCTAATGAGGTATAAAAAACATTTATGATTAAAATTTTGCACTGATTTGCAATTTTTAAAAAAATAAAAAAGGGCGTTTACCCTTTAATTTCAAGTGGTGCCGGAAATAGGACTTGAACCCACAACCTACTGATTACAAGTCAGTTGCTCTACCAGTTGAGCTATTCCGGCAAAAAAAATGGTGGGCGATATAGGACTCGAACCTATGACCCCTTGCTTGTAAGGCAAGTGCTCTAACCAACTGAGCTAATCGCCCATTCATGTCTGGACGTAACTAAATATAACATTTAAATAGTTATTTGTCAATAGAATTTTCGGCATTTTTTATACTTTTTATTTTTTTTGCCGTCCAAATAGGTAATTTTCTTTCCAAAGTACTAAACCCATTAGGTGTTTCAACTATTTTCTTTTTTCTTGGTTTACCATTCATACGATACTGAATATTCTTAATACTAAGTTTTAAATGAGCAGATTCCTCATCAACTTCCAGAATCTCAGTATATATACGATCACCAACCTCAACAAAATCAGAAATATCCCTTACAAAACCCCTAGAAATTTCAGAAATGTGTATAAGGCCACTATAAAATTCACCAAAAGAAACAAAAGCTCCATAAGGTTCAATACAAGTAACAGTTCCCTTAACAATTTTTCCCTTTTCATATTTTGCCATATAAACACCTCTACACACAATTATAGCACAAAAATATTGAAAGCAAAACCGCCGAGAACTAAAATTTCATTTGCCACCATCCAAAATATATTATATAATGTATACGGTGATAAAATGACAGATGAAGAAAAAATTATAGAAATAATCGATAAATTAAGACCATTCCTAATATCGGATGGTGGAAACATCGAATTTGTTAGATATGAAAATAACATAGTATATATCAAAATGCTAGGCGCATGCGCTGGATGCGAACTAATTGATATAACCATAAAAGATGGAATAGAAGGAGCCATAAAAGAAGAAATTCCTTCAGTTAAAGAAGTAATTAATATAAACGATATTACAAGCGCATAAATATAAAAATTATGAAGATTCCAGCCATTCAATAGGAATCATATTTAAAAAGTTCTTATAATATCTATAAATATTTTTAATTAATTGTTCATAATCATTAACTCTGTTAATGATTTTTTTTAATTCATCCTCACTCTTCTCTCCACTAATAATATCTTCGTATAAATCAAAATAATACGTCGGATATAACATTCTCGCAAAAAAAAGTAAATATTCATCCCTACTCATCCCAGAATACATCAAAAAATAGTTTAATTCATCATTAATTTCAAAGCCATCATAATGACGATGTTTAAAATATTCAGCCATATCCCTAACACGATAATCAATAACCAAATTTAAAGGATTATATAAATCAAATAAAGTATCATCAGTCCTAATTCTGTCATGCGATATAGTCTTCATAGCCATAGTTTTACTAGAACTACTACGCCCCTTGTCATCAACAACATTAACTAAATTAACCAGTTGAATACCAGTTTCAGCCATACCAACAAAATAGCTAAAAGTATCCCTAACATCATGATATTTTTGACCAAGTTGACTAATCTCATATTCCAAATAATCCACCTTATTCGCCCATAACATTCCCCAATCAGTGCGATCAATACTAATATTACCATCATAAGTAGTCCCAAAAAACAAAGCCAACTCATTAAAGGTAATTTCCTCATCACCATGATAAAGAGCCATTAAAATATAAGGAATACCATTAATAAGTGTCGCAACCTGTCCATCTTTATTCAAAACAATCTGATGTACATTTATTCCACGTTTTAAAGCCTCCAAATGTAAATTATAAATATCATTCAAAGCCTGAACATCACCACGATAAGCTACCAATGCATAACGCAAATTATAATAATCAAAATAATACATCTTACTATTTTGGTGAATATCATCAACAATTATATTATAAAAATAATTAAGTGCATTCTTCAAAATATTCACCCACCTTTCAAGTAACCACACCACAATAATCCATCTGCTATATAAATTTATGATAAAAATTCAATTTTATGTCCTATTTGGGACATTCATTTACACCCTTTCGCACAAAACCGCATATGTTATATTGAGAATAAATGAAGGGGTGGATTATATGTGTAATAATAACAATTCAAACGAATGCAGATGCATTTCTGAAATTTTAACAGTTATTAATATTTTGCAAGATAATGCAGAATGCAATGAAGCATGTTTAGATACTTGTGATCGTGGATTTCTAGGTTGCTCTGCATCAACAATGGGTTGCAACACAAGACCAATAATGTTATATACTTGCTGTGGAAATGGAACACCTTGGAGCATGCCAACTACTAAAGAAAACGTTGTATGTGGTACAGAAGGCGTAACATGCTCAAGTGTCTTCAGAGTAGAAAAAGTAGATGGTTGTTGTGCAACATTCAGAGTATTAGCAAACAACCCAGATACTGCTGAAGCAGCTACAATTCCTTATGTAGCAACTAACAGTTTCTTCACAATGAATCTAAACTGTGTTTGTAGTTTAAGATGCTTACAAGACACATTCGTTGAATGCGTATAACAAAGCAAACAAAACAAAAGCTTTCATGAAATTGAAAGCTTTTTTATTTGTGTTTAATATCAACAATATCTGAAATAGGAATAAGCTCATTATCGATTGTAATCAAATGATTCGCATTCTTTCCAACAATTCTTTTAGAGACAACCCCATCCTTAAGAGTTATTTCAACATCAGCCTTATAAACATATCGTGAAGAATTAAAAATATCATTAATTTTTTGATAAATATTCTTAGGTTTAACTAAATTTTCTCTTACACTATCCGCAAAATTCTGACCATTATCCCCATCATCACCTCGAATTACAGTATCATCACTAACCGCTGAATAAAAAACATTCTTATTATTACCAATCTCTTTATCTATTTTATTCGCAAACACCTTTGGTAACTTCTTTTCCATATATAATACCTCCTAGTTAAATTGTATGCATTTAATCTAATCACTTTCCAATAAATAATTAATTTTAGTTCCAACAAAATAGCCAATAACAACCATAAATAAACAAAACATCAAACGCAATAAACTCAGAAAATAATGACTCTGAAAATCAATAAATTCAGCCAAAGAAACATTTCCATAAGCATAAACCACCGAGGCCCCAGAAAACCCAAACGCCATCTTAATCATAACTAAAATAGACGCCACCATAAACCCCAAAATAGCCCAATATATTGCACACTTATACTTACTAAATAAAAAGGTAATAATCTTAGCCAAAATCACAATTCCAATAATTACACCCGCAAAAAATGAAATTCCAAATACCAAATAAGCTGGATTAAAAATATTTTCATAAAAAGAAAGTAATAACTCGTAACACCCAAGCGACATAAAAATAGCCGTACCACTTATTCCAGGCACAATAGAAGAAAAAGCCTCAATAAAACCAATTACCAAAAATAAACAAATATTACGTGTCCACTCCAAAGCACTAGTGCCATTTTCTAAAGTAAATGCCCCACCAACATCAAAACTTCCACTACCAAGTCTGGTAATCATATAAGAAAATATAAACGATAAAATAAAAATTACAATATACTTAGGCTTTACAATTATCCTTTTATCATTCAGATACATTTCTTTGACAATATCAGGAACCCCGCCAATAATTAAACCGATAAAAAGTAACATAGTTGGAAGATAAAAGGCTGATAATAACCATTTTACACCCTTACTAAAAATACTAATACCAAGAAAAACACCAACCACAAGCGCCAGTAAAAAAAGAAAATCACCAAACTTACATTTTCTAACATTAGAAATAATTCCAAGAGCCCTTTCATAAACCCCCATCGAAATCGCCAGCATACTGCCACTAACACCTGGAATAATCTTCCCAACACCAATAATAAAACCCTTAAAAATATTCTTTATCATATTAAAATATATAACAATAAAAACAAAAAAATGATTAAACATCATATTTAATCATTCCAAATCATTCTAAAATATACTATGGCTATTCTTTTTCAATATATAAACATAATAAGCAATTAAAAACTCATCAGAAAAAATTGGTAAATACATAACAATACTGCGCAGTTCATTAGCCACAATAGCATCATAAAACATACGAACAATCGGCCTAACATCCACAATATCCTTAAATTTTCGTTCCTTAATTTTTTCACGAATATCATTTAAGCTAATAGGTCTAACCTTAGCCATCTCAGCCATTAAACCCTTATTATATGTCTTAATATTATAAAGAACATCTTCAGGAAAATTAAAACATTCCCCAGCCTTTTCAACAAGCCTATTAAAATGGCGATAAGATAATTTATCCCTAACAATAGATTTAAAAATAGAAGTAGATACCAACGTATTTAAAATTCCCTCTTCAACATTATCTAAAATAGAATATATCCCATCAGAAAATTTATCACCATATCGATTATAATTCTGTACTAAATTATGCTTTTTAAAAGTAAATAAATCACCATCATAAACACCAAAAGTCTTCATCGTATCATTATAACCAAATCTAAGCGCTTCACGAGATTTAGTTTGATCAAACACCAAAAAAGACACAATCTTATTTCGTGGGGAAATAACTGTCACCGGCACATCCTTAATAGTTTCCCTTTTAAAACCAACCGCACGTAAATCCACCGCAATAATCTCTTCAGCGCCAAGATCTACAGCTAAATTAATTGGTAAATTATCATAATAACCACCATCAATATATAAATTTCCATTAATTTTTTGCGGTTTAAAAGCCGGATAACAAGAAGCAGAAGCAATCACATAATCTTTAACAGTACCCGGTTTAAGCTCCTTCTTAGTCATAAAAACAGGTTTATTTAATGAAAGATTATAAGTCACTAACCCATAATCAATCGGCGAAGAAAAAAACTTGCGTGGATTATAAAATTTGTCAAAAATAGCCTTTATTTTATCAATGTTTAAACCACCATCTGTAATAAAAGATTTGGCATATAGCTTGTAAACATCAACCAAATCAGGATTATCACAAATAGGAAAAGAAGCCTCATCATAAACCTTATCAAAAGAAATAGATTGCCAAAGTTTAAGCGCCTTTCTAGCATCATTTTGAACAATAAATACACCATTAATAGCACCAATAGAAGTTCCTGTCACCACCGAAGGTTTTTTACCAAGCTTAGATAAAGCAAAATACGCTCCAATCTCATAGGCCCCCTTAGAACCACCGCCAGATAAAACTAACCCAAGTTTAGGCTTTCCAGCATTAATATTCCAAGCCATATAAACACCACCTAAATAAATTATTTAATATACACCCCAAAAGCAATATCATCATTAAACTCAAATTCAGAATTAGATAAAACCTTTCTAACACCATTATCATGATAATAACAAATATTTTCATTATCCCTAAAATAAATATAATCATCTAAGTAAATAATACTATTCAAATCAGAAGTCTTAAACAAATAAGTTTTAACCTTAGTATTTTGTACATCACTACGATATACTAAATAATTAGAACCATCATCAGACTTTTTATAATAATAACAATAACCAGTATCCTTACCTAAGCATGCAGCCCCACTATAACCCTTAGGCGCTTTAACATAATAATTATCAAACTTCTTACCATTCAAAGCCTCATTAAGCGTCATAATTTTCCATTCGCCGCCGCAATAATACTTAATATTATCCTTATCGCCAACCTTTTCAACATTCTCATACTTTAAGCTCACCTTATATTGAACCTGTGCGTCCTTATCAAAAAGATAAACATCATCGCCTACATAACCCTGAATAACAGAATCAAACGAAATATCGTTATAACTACGTATTTCCTGAATATTACCATTAATAATATTAACCACATAGAAAATTTTAAAACTATATTCTTCATTATAATCAGCCACAATATAATACTTATCACCAAAAATCTTAACAGTTTTCTTATAAATATCATTATCAAATAACTTCACAGAAGAATCCTTTTGGCCAAATAAACTTAACCCTTTATAATTTTCCATACCCATATAATGATTTTCCACCATATTATCTTCGTATAAGGTCTGAGTATTAGATAATCTCTTGCCAGAAGCTTTATCTTCAAAATCACTAGGATTATACCCATACTTTTTCAAAGAACTTACAAACTTAGATAAAGATTTCTTAACATCTTCACCTAAATTAGAATAAAGATTAATAACCCCTTCAGCATCTAAACACATAATATCAGTATAAACCTTATTCCCCTTAAAAATAGGCATAATACACTTCATATCACCAACTTTTTCATACTTAATATTATGAATAATACCCTCAGCTTTTCCATAATTCACTGGAACTTGAAAAGAAATTTCAAAATCTTCATGATCAAGTTTAAAATAATAATCATCCTTATCATATAAACTCTTCGTCTTCATAACCTCATTAACTTTAAAATTATGGGCAGAATAACTAACCTTATGACCATCATCAAATAAATAAATCACAACTTTTAATATAAGTAAAATAGCCACTAAAATAGCCAAAGTTTTAACCAAGAACTTCATAAAGCAAACCTCCCAATCCTAACAAATTAATAATATCTAACTGTAATAAGTATAACACTAATTCACCATAAAATCATTAACCCAAGAACAAAAACATAAAAAAAGGCGAATATTAAAATTTCTTTTCGCCTTTAATAGATATTTCTTTTATGTCACCATCAACTGAATCCACTTCCTCTTCAGTGATACCATTTTCATAATAACGCTTCTTCTGCATCATATATTTAGTTAATACTGTTTCAACCTCTTGTAAAGCACCACGAGAAAGATTTGATAAAATAACAGTTTCCTTAACAGTATCAATAACTGCCCTACCCCAAATAAGTCCCATTTTAATAGATAAATCATTAAACATATCAGGAGTAATACTGTAATAAAAATATCCAAATACTAATCTTTTTTGAGCAACCACCAAGCGCTTATCAGTAACTATTACCACATGAGTACTAATCATATCCATAGCACTTGGACCCTTTTGCGCTGCAAAAGTATATAATATTTCTTCATCATCATTAATATGTGAAGCCGCAACCTTACAATGTGCCTTTAAACGCCACGCAATAGTTCCAGGATGTCTCGCTAAAAAATCACTAGCCTTAGTATAAATTTCATCAAACATTCATATACCTACTTTCCACAAAATAATTTCACGTCCTATAAAGATTATACCATATTATTTCTTAATTTGTTATTAATTTACTCTCCTCTTTTACCTGTTTTTGTAATAATTCCAAATCTTTCATACTTTTACTATTTTGCAAAGATCTCATCTGTCTTTTAGCAGACTCATTTAATCTTATTAATCTTTCCTTTTGTGATAAACCATCTTCAATTAATTCAGCGCTTGTATTTTGAAGATTATTTAATATTACTAAATGCAGTAAATCAGTAAAATCTCTAATATTGCCTTTTTTAGCTAACTCAGGATTTTTATCTCTCCACTCTTTAGCAGTCATACCAAACAATGCCACATTTAAAATATCCGCTTCATCAGAATAAACATATTGTTTTTGGCTTTCTGTTAAATTAGGAACTATACATTCCTTTATTGCATCAGTATGAACCGCATAATTGACTTTAGATAGAAGTCTTGTTGCACTCCACTCTAATTTGTATTGGTATGCTTCATTAGCTTTTAATCTTTCAAATTCCTTTATCAAATATAGCTTAAATTCCGGAGACAACCAACTAGCAAATTCAAATGCAATATCTGGATGTGCAAATGTTCCTTTGCTATATTTCCCACTACTCGGAATAATACCAATCGCATTAAAATCTCTTTTCCAGCGATTAGGTGTCATAGTAAAACGATTGTATCCAACTTCAGCCATTTTAATTCTGTGTGATTCCACGGAATTAAAATTTTCATTATTAAGTTCTTCCCATAAACTATAATAATCAAAAGAATTTTTATTTGACATCCAATTTCTAATTACACCAGAAGGATCTTCAGGATTTGCTTGTTTTGCTAAATCTGTTAATGAAATATAATTAACATTACCAACTCTTAATATTCCTATTTTATTTTCTTTAACTATAATTTCTGTTGTTATCGAATTCTTTTTCAAAATTTTTCTCCCCCTTATATTTAGATTTTAAAAGGTGTCAACATATTATTTCTTGTTCACACCTTTTTACTACATATTTTTCATATTTTATGGACAAGTTATAAAAAGCAAACCAAATATTAATTATTATAATTTTGATTTTTCCTTATTTTAAACTACTTTCCACAGCATTGCTTATATTTTTTACCTGAACCACAAGGACATGGATCATTACGACCAACCTTTTTAACCCTCTTAGGTTGTCTTTTTTTAACTTTATTAACATCTTCAACTGCATTACCCTTAGCAACTTGTTTTCTCTCAGTATTTTGTCTTACTTCCGCGTGTAATAAGAAACGAGTAACATCAGTATCAATGGTATCTAATAAATTATCAAACATTTCATACCCTTCAGCAGTATATGCACGAAGAGGATTTTCTTGACCATAACCTCTTAAGCCAATACCTTCGCGTAATAAACTCATTTCATTAATATGATCCATCCAGTGAGTATCAATAACTTTAAGCGTTACCGCTTTTTCAAATTCATCACGAATTTCCACAGGAATTTCACTAGTTCTCTTATCATATTCTTTTATAACTTCATTGTAAATAGTTTCAGTTAAAGTATCAGCGTCTAACTCTTCAAGTTCTTTAATTTCAAGAGGATCACTTAATAAGTTTTGATTAACAGACTCTAAAATTTCACTAACATCAAGACCAGTTAAATTACCATCTTCATTCACATGATCTTTAACAAACGCCTCAATGTGATCATAAAAACTTTTAAGTACATCATCATGGATAGATTCACTATCTAAAATTTTATTACGTCTTTCATAAATAATACCACGTTGATTATTTAAAACATCGTCATATTCAAGTAAAGTTTTACGAGTATCAAAGTTATTACCTTCAACACGTTTTTGCGCCGACTCAATAGACTTAGATAAAGATTTACTTCTAATATTCATTTCACCATCAAAACCAAGTCTTTGAAGCATAGCTTTCGCACTATCAGTACCAAAACGAACCATAAGTTCATCCTCAAATGATACACAAAATTGAGTCATACCAGGGTCACCTTGACGACCAGCACGTCCACGCAATTGATTATCAATACGTCTAGACTCATGTCTTTCAGTACCTAAAACACATAAACCGCCAAGTTCCTTAACACCTTCACCAAGTTTAATATCGGTTCCACGACCAGCCATGTTAGTAGCAATAGTAACTGCACCCTTTTGACCAGCTTTAGCAATAATCTCCGCCTCGCGAGCATTATTTTTCGCATTTAAAACCTCATGAGGAATACGTTCCTTTTTAAGCATATTACTTAAAAGCTCACTGTTTTCAACCGCAATAGTACCAACTAATACCGGTTGTCCCTTAGAATGTCTTTCCTTAATTTCTTTAACAATTGCTGAATATTTTCCAGCTGCCGTCGCAAAAATTAAATCACCAAAGTCTTCACGTGCAATAGGTTTATTAGTAGGAATAGTAATAACATACATGTTATAAATATCCCTGAATTCCTCTTCTTCAGTTTTCGCAGTACCAGTCATACCAGCAAGCTTATTGTACATTCTAAATAAATTTTGGAAAGTAATAGTCGCTAAAGTCTTAGTCTCTTCATTGATTTGAACACCCTCTTTAGCCTCAATAGCCTGGTGTAACCCCTCAGAAAAACTACGTCCTGGCATAAGACGGCCAGTAAATTGGTCAACAATTATAATTTGCCCATCTTGAACAACATAATCAAAATCACGTTTCATACTATAATTAGCCCTTAAAGCTTGGTTAATAAAATGTACTAAAGTAGTATGTTCAATATCATATAAGTTACTTAAATTAAAATATTTTTCAGCTTTTTTAATACCTTCAGCATCTAAAGATACAGCTTTAGTTTTTTCATCATATATATAACCATTATTCTCTTTTAAACTTTTCGCAAAACTATCAGCTTGCATATACAAATTAGCAGACTTCATACTTCCACCCGCAATAATAAGTGGAGTTCTAGCCTCATCGATTAAAACAGAGTCAACCTCATCGATAATAACGAAATTAAGAGGTCTTTGAACACGTTCCTCAGCCTTAACAACCATGTTATCTCTTAAATAATCGAAACCAATTTCATTATTAGTAGAATACATAATATCACAAGCATAAGCTTCCCTTTTTTCACTTGGAGAATATTCACGGTAGTTGATACCAACTGTAAGCCCTAAAAACTCATAAATCTTACCCATCCACTGTGCATCACGACCAGCAAGATATTCATTAACAGTAATAATGTGAACACCATCACCAGTTAATGCATTCGCATAAGCAGGTAAAACAGAAGTTAAAGTTTTACCTTCACCGGTTTTCATTTCCGCAATATTACCATAATGAATTGCCAAACCACCAATTAATTGAACCTTATATGGTTTTTCGCCAATTACACGATAAGCTGCTTCACGAGCAACCGCAAAAGCTTCAACTAAAACATCTTCTAAAGTTTCACCATCTTCAAGTCTTTTCTTTAATTCAGGAGTTTTAGCTTTTAATTCATCATCAGATAATTTACTCATCTTATCATCTAAAGCAATTATCTCATCAGCAATCCCCTCAAATCGTTCTAATTCTTTATATTCATGATCAAAAATCTTCTTTAAAAATTTCATATCTGTCATCCTTTCATGTCTATTAACATTGTATCAAAAAACAGTAGAAAATAACAGTAATATAAGAAAAAAAGACTGAAAAACAATATTTTTCACAATTCTTACAAAAATGAATTTCTCATTTAAACAATCATATAATTATAGCTATATTTTACATTTATAATACATTTAAATATGAACAAATAACTAACATAAATATACAACATTAAAAGGCTAAACTTCATTATCAAAAAAACCAAATATAAAAGGTAACATAATTACAAAATAACCACACTTGACACGCCATTTTACAAGAAAAAACTACCAAATTAGGTAGTTTAATTTATAACATTTTATTTTTCCTTAATAATTCCATAGTTGCCATCTTTACGAGTATAAACAACTTCAACTTCACCATTTTTAGAATTTCTAAAGATAAAGAAATCGTGGTCAATTAAGTTCATTTGTAAAATTGCTTCATCTTCACTCATAGGTTTTAATTCAACCTCTTTACGTTTAACAATCTTAGTTTTATCAGTTTCTTCTTTAGGAACATCAAAGTCTAAAACTAAATCGGCAAATCTTTCTTTAGTACCTTTTTTACTCATACGAGTTTTATTTTTTCTGATTTGTCTTTCTAATTTATCTAAAACCAAATCAATAGCGGCAAACGGATCTTTGTTAGTTTCTTCTGCACGTAAAATCATTTTTTTAGCAGGTACAGTTATTTCAACTACTTGCATAACACCATCTGTTCTAATAACAACAGTTGCTTCAAATGCCCCAGGATTTTCAAAATATTTATCAAGTCTACCAAGTTTTGTTTCAACATAATCCTTAATATCACTTGTAATTTTGAATTTTTTTCCATGAATTCTATATTCCATATTATCACTCTCCTATTTACATTATACCACAATTAAGATAAAAATAATAGAACAAAGGCCAAAATAAATCTTGACTATCTTACCTCACGATAAGATTTTTCTACTTCATAAGAATCTTTGATTCCTCCATAGACCAGTATCGGATGGTCGCCACCCTAATTTTATTTGTATTTGAAAATTTATTAAGCTTGTTCTATTAATCCTTTCATATATAGTTTTATTCCTTCGAATAATATATTCTCACTCGCATTATAATCTCTATCATGGCTTGTATGACATTCTGGACATTCCCATTTTCTTATACCTAAATCTTTTACTTTCTCATTTTTATATCCACATTTACTGCATATCTGACTACTTGGATAATATCTATCTATTTGTATTAGTTTTTTATTTTTCCATTCACATTTATATTTAAGTACTCTTATTAATTCTCCTAGTGGTGTATTTGCTAACGATTTAGCTATATGATGATTTTGATACATGTTTTTTACATCTAAGTTTTCTGTGATTATAATGTCATTTTCTTTTATTAGTTTATTTGTTATACCATGTATTAAATGTTTTCTCGTATTTCTTATTTTTTGAAATAATCTTTGTATTTTTAATTTTAGTTTATATCTATTTTTACTCCCTACTTTAGCTCTAGCTAAAGCTTTTTGTAATCCTTTTAATCTTTTATTATAGTTTTTTATTTCATTTTCTATCTTTTCATGGTTTGAGGTTATTACTAAGTCTTTTATTCCTAAATCTATGCCTATTATATTATTTGGAATAAATATTGGTTTTATTAATTCTTCTTCTATTAATACGCTTACATAGTATTTTCCTGCTTCTTTTTTTATTGTCGCACTTTTTATAATACCTACAATGTGTTTTAAATTTCTATATCCTCTTATTTTTACTTCTTTTAGTTTTGGCAAAGTTATTAGTTTATTTTCTAAATCCAGTTTTATACTGTTATATTCTTTTCCTTTATATGTATTTACATGATTATTTGTCTTATAACTATTATATTTATCTTTATTTTTAAATTTAGGATATCCTTTTCCATTATAAAATCCTTTATAGGCGTCTTCTAAATTAAAGATACTATTTCTTAAGGCGCATGAATCACCTTCTTTTAGCCATGGATATTCTTTAGTTAAAGAAGGTATTAATTTCATTTGATCATATACAGATTTACTTTTACCAGTTTCTTTATATTCTGCCATTGTATCATTTAAACAGTAATTATATATAAATCTAGAATTGCCTATTGTTTTGTTTATCATCCCTCTTTGTTTTTCATTTGGATATAATCTAAACACATAAGCTTTTAACATGATTATAACCCCCTTACCATCTATATAAATTATAACATTTGTTCGTTATAATAGTCAATACATTTTGTAACATTTGGTTAATTTTACTTTTACAAAAAAAACTTTCCTTGTAAACAAAAAAAAGACAACTATACTAAAGCAGTCTTAATTTCTACTACATTTTTCGCTTGAAGGCCTTTGTCAGTTCTAACTAACTCAAATTCAACATATTGACCTTCAACTAGTGTTTTATAGCCCTCTGTAAGAATTGAAGAATAATGAACAAAAATATCCTCATGATCGTTATATTCAATAAATCCAAAGCCTTTGTCATTATTGAACCATTTAACTTTCCCTCTCATACTTACATCTCCCTTCTAGTAAACCTGTTACAATACTAATATAACGCTTATAATACCCTATTTCAACAAAAAACAAACTACAAAATTCGACATAATTTGCAAATAAAATCGGCTTATAACCGCGGTAAGTACTATTCTACTATAAGTATTCATTTATAACCCAAATAATGCTCCAAAGATGCGTTTTTATGTCTGAATGCAAACTTGTGTCACTGTTTGTTATTTAAAAAAATAATTAGCATCCATTAAAATCTATTTGGGGAATATTTCAATTTTTCATATCAAAAAACTGATATCATGAAGTTGCAATTATAGAAAGCAGTTGATTTTATGAAGGAGTTAGTTGTTGGTAGTTCCATGAATTTAATAAAAAATAAATATCCACAATATAACGAAGAAAAATTAGCAGAAATTAAATACGGATTAGCCAGTATATACATAACAATTTCTAAAACAATTGTGATTGGTGCTATTGCATTCATATTAGGAATACTAAAAGAGCTCATTGTATTTACAGTAATATATAATCTATTAAGAATGACGTCCTTTGGAATGCATGCAACAAAAAGTTGGATTTGTTTAGTGTCCTCAACTTTGATATTTATAGGTTCTGCATATCTATGTACAATGGTTACCATACCTATATTGCCAAAAATCATTTTAGGTATAATTGGAATATTACTAATATTTAAAAATAGTCCGGCCGATACTGCAAAAAAGCCAATTATTAATCCAAAAAGACGAATGGTATATAAAATTACTTCAACAATTATAGCTACAATATTTGTAATATTATCATTAACTATATCAGATGATTTTTTATCAAATAGTTTTATACTTGCACTCATAATACAATGTTTTATAACATCTAAATCAATGTATAAACTATTTGGACTACCGTATGATAACTATAAAAGTTATCAACCTTAAAATAACAGAATATGGAGGGAGGACATACTATGACATTTATAGCATCATTACTTGCTAATTTAGGTGGTTTATTCGCAAACGTTGGAAGCCAAGCGTG